>JAUPKM010000654.1 GCA_030837445.1 Actinomycetota bacterium | reverse complement strand
CGGCGGCAGGCCCTGGAGATGCCGACGACCTCGGCGATGGGCTCCGGACAGGTGGATGGCCTTGACCGTCTCGGACCGGTGCGGCCGGGGCCGAGGTCGCAGCGGCGTCGCCGGATCGTCGTCGTCGACAGGTTCGCACGGGCGCCCTCGAGGCCCGGGGGCCGCGTGAAAGGAACACCAAGGGGGGGCTGGGGTGTCCAGTAGACTGGACGTCAGTCTTGATCTTGGATGCCGGTCGATCGGAGATACGCCTGTGAACGCGCGCGCCGCGGGGGACCCCCGGGAAATTGGTTAGCCACTACGCTCCGGGACCTGCTGGACGAGAAGTACGGCGCGGGGCACGTGCCGGGCGTCCGCCGGATAGCTGCCGACATCGCGAAGGCGAACGACGGTGAAGCCATCTCTCATGGGCACGTGCACAACCTCCTGAGAGGTGAGGCGTCGAACCTTACCGACCGGATCCGTAATATGTTGGCAAGATTCTTCGACAAGCACCCCTCGTATTTCTATGCTCCGCGGGAGGCGAAGCCGGCTGACTCCAGCGCCGTGCAGGCGCTCGCCGCGCGATTCGCCTCCTTCGACGAGGCCCAGATGTCGGCGATCCGTCAGGCGATTGATATCGTCACCGCTCGATTCACCCGTGAAGATGAATGAATAGGTGAGTCTTGGGTATTGTTTCGTGTGTGATCAGGGAGGAGAAAATGTCAACCGTAAGATCGCGGAACGGAGGTTCCTGTGACCCGGCGACGCGTTCACGTCGCGGTTTCCAGACTGAGTGCGCACCTCCCGGAAATTCCAACCCCCTGGGACGTCGATGAACTGTGTGAAGCTCTTCAGAGGCGCCGCCGCCGACCCCTGCTCGTGCATTCTTTGAACCTACCATCCCTTCCGTTCGGCCTGTGGTACAACGATGGGCAACGTGATCACATCATTCACCGTGAGGGAGTCACGGGATATCACCGGGATCACATCATTCTCCATGAGGTCTGCCACATGCTCAGTCAGGACAACACGGTCGCATCCAATCCTCGGGAGAAGGAAGGTCACCTCGTGGAAGGTCACAACGAGGTCATCAGACAGGCTTGGCGCGGTCGTTACTCGACGGTACAGGAAGAAATCGCCGAGACCTTCGCGTCCACCGTCCTCAGATTGGCTTGCGGGCAGTTACGTCGGCCAGCGAGTGGGTTTGAGCAACGGGCTGCGGCCATGTTCGGCGTTGGTTGATGTCTGAGCAAGGTATTCGTCATCTCATCATCTTGGTCGCCTGGACGGTACTGATCGTCCGAACGCCCTTCATGATCCGAGATCGCAGGCAACGCCCTCTGTGGTTGGTGCTGTCAGCGATCGCGGGAGGCTCCATAGTCATCCAGTCGTGGTTCGGCGCCGCACTCAACCATGCCACCGGCGTTCCGCACATGAACAACCTGGTGCAGGGACTCTTGAGTTTCGCCATTTGTGTGATCTTGTAGGTGGGATTCATGCTTGGGCCGAGATATACCAGGTCGGAGCGAGGTGCGTGCCCGAGCAGCACGCTGTTGCCGGTCGCTGAAGCCGTTGCCAGCGACCGGTGTCAGACGTCGGCGTCGAAGCGATCGCGGGCAGCGGTGACGTCGGGCAGGTGAGTCGTCGTCCAGGCCAGGAGCGCGTCGATCGGCTCGCGCAGCGTCTTGCCGAGCGGGGTGATCCGGTACTCGACCGCGACGGGGCGTGAGCTCGTGACGACGCGGTCGACGATGCCGTTGCGCTCCAGGCGGCGCAGCGTGGCGGTGAGCGACTTCTGGGTCACGGCTGGGACGGCGCGGCGCAGGCCGTTGAAGCGCAGCGGTCGTTCGCACAGGTGCTCGAGCACCTGGACGGACCAGGTGTCGAGCACCTGACCGAGCAGTTCCCGTTGCAGGGCGGTGATGTCTATCCCAGCCGTCTCGGATGGGGGCGTCGCGGTATCCGTCACGACACCTAGTCTCGTTGAAGTGCCCTGCGGTGACCAGGTAGCAATGGGATACCTAGTTCGTCCGACCGAAGGGGACACCATGACCGTCCAGTTGCTCAATCCCGAGGGCATGGCCCCCGGCACGCCCTACCACCACGTCGCGATCGGGTCGGGGACGCGGCACGTGTACGTCGCCGGGCAGGTCGCGGGTGGCCCCGGAGCTGACCGCGCGTCTGATCTCGCGGGCCAGGTCGCGCAGTCGCTGCGCAACACGGCGCTGGGCCTTGCCGGTGCGGGCGCGACGTTCGACGACGTCGTCCGGCTGACCTTCTACGTCACGCGCTGGACGCCGGACAGGATCGGGGAGTTCATGGTGGGCGTGCAGGGCGTGGCCGAGGAGCTGGGGCTGCCGACGCCGCTTCCGCCGTCGTCCCTGATCGGTGTCGAGGTGCTCTACGAACCGGACGTGCTCATCGAGATCGAGGCCACGGCCGTGCTCGACTGACAGCGGCCTTCGGCCCAACCGGTGATCCGGGTGCGCTGCCCTGGGGCGGTGACCCCTTTGTATGCCGTGCCACGGAGCAGCATCCCGACCCCCGGGGTGAGGCGGCCCGGCTGCTGGGCCTGGTCGTGGCCGGGGCCAGCCCCCGGCAGGGGTGACGGCTACGGTGGCGGCGTGCTGCTGACGGTGAACCGCGACTCGGCGTGCATGGGTGACGATGTCCACGACCATGCCGTCGAGCTCGACGTCGACGGTGCCAGCTCGGTGGGTGCGGTCGTGGCCGACCTCCTGGGTCGTTACCGCCTGGCCTGCGTGGCCGGTGAGGTGGCGTGGCGGATCGAGCTGCGCTCGGGCCGCTACGAGGTCGTCGGCGACCAGCTGCGTGCCCCGGAGCGCCTGGACCTGGCGCTCCTGCACGTGCCGGACCGGGATGGCGGGCAGACGTTCATCCCTCTGGCGCCGCACCTGCTGGACGAGCCCTTCGGGGACACCTTGCGGGCGCTGGGGGAGGGGCCCGCCTGGGTCCACTTCACGTACATCTCCGACGGCGCGCGGGTGCGCGAGACCGAACTCGCCAGGTACCGGGCCGGGCAAGATCTCTCCGGGGATACGGGAAACGGCCGCTGACCAGGGAAGATCCGTAGCTGGAGGCGCCGTCCTCCGGGTGGGGGACCGATGAAGGTGACGCCCGGCCGCGTCGCCGAGTTCGAGGGTCTGATCGCCGGCGTGCGGGCGTGGGCCGCTCGGGAGCCGGATGTGACGGCGGTGGGCCTGGCGGGTTCGTGGGCCAGAGGCGCCGCACGGATGGACTCCGACGTCGACGTCGTGGTGTTGTGCTCGGCCCCAAATCGTTTCGAGGACACCACCGGCTGGATTCGAGACGCCCTGGGCCAGAATGCCCGGGTCGTTCGGACGCGTCGGTGGGGCGTGCTGCTGGAACGTCGCGTCGTCCTGGCGAGCGGGTTCGAGGTGGAGTTCGGCTTCGTCACCCTGTCGTGGGCGGACACGGACCCCGTGGATGCGGGGACTGTCCGCGTGGTACGCGACGGTTTCCGGGCGGTGCACGACCCGGCCGGTCTGCTGCACAAACTGACGACCGCGCTGACATCGTGAACGGGGACACCACAGGGTGACGGTCATCGGATCCTCCTGCATGCCCCCGATGATGGCTGCCGTCCCCGGTGACGACTAACGAATTCCTGGGCTGGCCGCTGGGGACGCGCTGACCATTGTCGTGTCGTCCCATGGAGCGCCGTCCGCAGTTGAGCCCTTTGCTGGAGTTCGACGATGCGGTGCCGGCATTCATTGAGCCTGGTGTGTACGTGCAGGCACGGGAGGTGCCGCTGGCGTGCGTCGTGACCTTCTTCGGAGACAGCGTCCGCCGCTTGGTCGAGATGGCCGGGCCACCGTCATCACCGAGAATACTTGGGAGGACGGCCCCCATCCGCTGTTGGAGGTGCAGCACCAGGGCCACCGGCTGTCGGGGTTTCATTGTGTGTGGAGGGGCGGGTGCACTGCTACCGGAGGTCACCCTCGGTCATGTGGTGGTCGTGGAGTCGGCATTGCGTGACGAGGGGACCTCCTACCACTACCTGCCAGCCTCGCGATGGGTGGATGCAGACCGGGCGGCGGCCTCGATCCTCAAGCAAACCCTCGATGAGCACGGTGTTCCGTTCATCGCTGGCCGTACCTTGACCACGGACGCCCCGTACCGCGAGACTCCGGGCAAGATCGCCGCTCGACGCCAGGAAGGGCGCGTCACCGTCGAGATGGAGGCCGCAGCCCTTGCTGCCGTGGCGTCGTTCCGTGGCGTCCCGCTCGCTCACGTCCTCTACGGTGGAGACGACCTGTCCGGCCAGAGCTGGGATCATCGGTCGTGGCAGACCCAGGCCGACGTCCGCAAGTCCTACCACGTCCGGCAGGCCCTGGCGGTGATCGCGAAGCAGGAGGGAGGCTCATGGCTGTCCCGGACTTTGAGGTAACCCATCACACCTACCGCGTGACCTGGTCCGCGGAAGACTGCGAGTTCGTGGCGACGTGCTTTGAATTCCCCTCCCTGTCCTGGCTGGCAGGGACCCAAGAATCAGCATTGGCAGGCCTGCGTGATCTCGTTGTCGAGGTCATCGACGATCTGCGCGGCAGCGATGAACCTGTACCCCAGCCCTTGTCTTCGCGCGCCTACTCGGGGAAGTTCAACCTCCGCGTAGGAGAAGAACTCCATCGCAGGCTTGCCATGGAAGCCGCTGCGGAGAACCTGAGCCTCAACCAGTATGT
>JAUPKM010000653.1 GCA_030837445.1 Actinomycetota bacterium | reverse complement strand
TGTTGCGGGTGTCCCGAGCTGGGCAGGTCGGTTCGGCTCCCGGCATGCTTGAGGACTACGGGAACGTCATCAGCGCCTTGCTGGTCCTGCACGCCGCCACCGGGGAGACGAGCTGGCTGGCCTCAGCTGGCGAATTGGCCGACGTGCTGATGGCTGAATTCAGCGCGGGCGCAGTCGACAGCGGTGGCTGGTACGACGCGCCGGCCGATCCGGATGGGCTGCTGAGTCGGCGCTACACGCCTTCGGACAACGCCTATCCCAGCGGCGGATCGGCGGCGGCCGCCGCCCTGCTGACCTGGAGCAGATTGGGATTCGGGGCCGGTGGGCTGGAGTCCGCCGATCTCCGGCGGTTCTGCGAGGCGCGTGTGCTGGAGCAGCAGGGGATGATGCGGCGACACCCGCGGTTCGCAGGTGGCTGGCTAGCCGTCCTGGCGGCGCTGATCGCAGGGCCGCTGGAACTGGCGCTGGTCGGACCGGCCGCCGACGATCGGACAGTCGCACTCCGGTCGGCCGCATTCCGTGCGGCACCACCTGGTCTGGCGATGGCACGAGCGTCGGGAGCTGGAGGGGACACGGCGGCGCCGTTGCTGGTGGGCCGAACGGTGGTGGCTGGTGAACCCGCCGCCTACGTATGTCGCAACTCGGTCTGTCAACTCCCAGTTACCACGGCCGCGGACCTCACCGAGCTGCTTGCGGAATAGATGAGGGTCGGGGTTGGGCGGGTATTCGTCGTTTGCCGAAAAGGTCGCCGCGCTGAGCGATGCGATCAATCGGAATCACCCTCTGATCGATGGGAACAAGCCGTTGAGTTGGATCTGCGCAGTTGGCCCCGCTTCCCGGGTGATCCCCCGAAGCGACCTGACGCGTGGGCAACCCGGAGGTGCGGATGCCTACACTCGACTTGTGGCGGATGTGACCTGCGTGGACGGCTCTGCGCTTTCGGTCGTGCCCGAGGCGGTCCTGGATCGCGACGACGTGCCGTACGAGATGACCGTTCGGTTGATGCTGGACGGGGAGCCGTTCGGGGTGGTCGGGGAGCGATGTGGCTTCTTCCTGGCGACGGTCGCGGTCCGACTGTCTCGAGCGATCGCTGAACGGGGACCCATTGCCGACAACGGGCTCGCCGGCGAATGGGTGGACCCTGACGATCGATTCCCGCCAAGTTCGATGGAGGCCGGCGCGCGCGCTTGGGCCTCCGATGCCGGGCTAGCCACGGATGACACTTGGGTGCAACTGATGCGCTACCTGCCGCGGGAGCGCTCGCTGTTCTCATTCCGTCGTCGAGACCCCGACGACCCGGCTCGGTTGGGGGAGTTGAGGTGCTCGCTGCGGACGTCGAAGGTCTGGGTGGACGCTGATGCCGGTGGCCGCGGACGGTGGAAGCTGCGCGAACGCGCGGTGCTGGACGCCTGGGGCGAGTCGGGCAGGGGCGTGCGAGCAGTGTTGACGGCCCCGGAGCTGCTGGAGTTTCTGCGGGTACTGCTTGCCCAGGCGGACGCGATCGGGATCGCGTATGCCGATACCGGCCCGATCGACCTGCAGCGACCCGTCGGGTAGCTGCCTGGGGTGCTCGTCGGGTAGCTGCCCGGGCCCGGGGTGCTCGTCGGGTAGCTGCCCCAGCCGAGGGCACCCGGGCCGGGGGTACTCAGGCGTCCCGTCGGCCAGGGCAGCGGCCACCGACCAAAGCGGGCCGAGACTCGCTACCCCGGGACCGGTGGCGCCCGGGACTCGGGCCGTCGGCCTGTGGCACAGTTGCTTAGTCCGGTTCCGCGTTGGCGCCGGTGGCCACCGCGTAAGGGGCATCCGATATGGGATTGCGGGACGTCATGTACGGCGTCTATGCGCGGCATCTTGTCAGGGATCTGACCGCCAGCCAGATGCCCAAGCACGTCGGTGTGATCCTTGATGGAAATCGGCGCTGGGCCACGATGCAGGGAACCGGCTCCGAACAGGGCCACCGAGCCGGGGCCGCGAAGATCGAGGAGTTTCTCGGCTGGTGTGAGGAGGCCAACGTCGAGGTCGTCACCCTCTGGCTGCTCTCGACGGACAACCTCGAGCGTCCGCCGGCCGAACTCGAAGCGTTGTTGGGCATCATCGCCGGGACGGTCACAGATTTGGCCGCCACACGCAGATGGCGGGTGCACCCGGTCGGGGCGCTAGACCTGCTGCCGGCCCACACCGCCGAGGCGCTCAAGGAGGCGGAGTCGGACACCGAGAACGTGCAGGGCCTGCTGGTGAATGTGGCGGTGGGCTACGGGGGTCGACGAGAAGTGGTGGACGCAGTTCGCGGGCTGCTCGTCGAACACCACCTTCGTGGCACAAGTCTCGACGACCTGGCGGCCGCGCTGGACGCGGAGGCCATCGCCGAACACCTCTACACTCGGGGCCAGCCAGACCCGGACCTGGTGATACGCACCTCGGGCGAGCAGCGACTCAGCGGCTTTCTGCTCTGGCAGAGTGCCCACTCGGAGTTCTATTTCTGCGAGGCCTACTGGCCGGACTTCCGACGGATTGATTTCCTGCGGGCGCTGCGTGCCTACTCCCAGCGTCACCGCCGGTTCGGCTCCTGAGGCTCCTCGGGCTCACCGTCAGCCACCCGTCAGCCGCCGTCGAGGCCGGTCCGAATCAGGTCCATCACACCGCTATCGGCCAGGGTTGTGACGTCGCCGATCTCCCGGTGCTCTGCCACATCGCGCAGCAGTCGGCGCATGATCTTGCCGGAGCGGGTCTTGGGCAGTTCCTTGACCAGCAGGATCTGGCGCGGCTTGGCGATCGGACCGATCTGGGAAGCGACGTGGTTGCGCAGCACGGTGACCGTGTCGTCGTCCGGCTCGGCGTCTCCGCGCAGGATCACGAACGCGACGATGCCCTGGCCGGTCATCTCGTCGCTGGCGCCGACCACCGCAGCCTCGGCAACCCACGGGTGCGCCACCAGGGCGGACTCCACCTCGGTGGTCGAGATTCGGTGACCGGAGATGTTCATCACGTCGTCGACTCGGCCCAGCAGCCAGAGATCCCCGTCGTTGTCCTTCTTGGCCCCGTCGCCAGCGAAGTACATCCCCGGGAAGCGGGACCAGTAGGTGTCGACGAACCTTTCATCATCGCCCCAGATCGTGCGCAGCATCCCTGGCCACGGCTCGGTCAGGACCAGGTAGCCGCCCGATCCGTCCGGTACCGACTTGCCAGCGTCGTCGATGACGTCGACGCTGATGCCCGGCACGGCCATCTGCGCTGAGCCGGGTTTGGTGGCGGTGACGCCGGGTAGTGGCGAGATCATGATGCCGCCGGTCTCGGTCTGCCACCAGGTGTCGACGATCGGGCAGGCATCGCCCCCGATGACCCGGCGGTACCACATCCAGGCCTCCGGGTTGATCGGTTCGCCCACTGACCCCAGCAGTCGAAGACTGGACAGGTCGTAGCCTCCGGGGATGTCTGCGCCCCACTTCATCATCGTGCGGATCAGGGTCGGAGCCGTGTAGAGGATCGTCACCCCGTAGCGGGCCACGATCTCCCAGATTCGGCCCCGATGCGGCGTATCCGGTGTGCCCTCGTACATCACCTGGGTGGCGCCGTTGGCCAGCGGTCCATAGACGATGTAGCTGTGTCCGGTGACCCAGCCGACGTCGGCAGTGCACCAGTAGACGTCGGAGTCCGGTTTGATGTCCATCACGGCGTTGAATGTGTATGCGGCCTGGGTCAGGTAGCCGCCTGAGGTGTGTTCGATTCCCTTCGGCTTGCCGGTGGTGCCAGACGTGTAGAGGATGAACAGGGTGTCCTCGGCGTCGTTCGGGGTGTACGTATGGTCGCCGCTCTGGCGCCCGACGAAGTCGTGCCACCAGTGGTCACGACCTTCCGTCCAGTTGACCGGCTGATTGGTGCGTCGGACCACCAACACGTTCCGGATCGTGTCGGCGCTAGTGGCTAGGGCCTGGTCGACGATCGGCTTCAACCCGCTGGGGCCGCCTCGTCGATAGCCGCCATCGGCGGTGATGACGGTCGTCGCCTCGGCATCGGCGATTCGGGATCGGAGGGCCTCTGCTGAGAAGCCACCGAACACCACTGAATGTGGGGCCCCCAGCCGTGCGCAGGCCAGCATCGCAACGACAGCCTCAGGGATCATCGGCAGGTAGATCGCGACCCGGTCGCCCTTGACCACACCGAGCTCGGTCAGTGCGTTGGCGCACTGGTTGACCTCCCGCTGGAGGTCGGCGTAGGTGATGGTGCGGGTGTCGCCCTCGGGTTCGCCGACCCAGTGGATCGCTACCCGGTCGCCGTTTCCAGCCTCGACGTGCCGATCCACACAGTTGTAGCCGAGGTTCAGCTGGCCATCGGCGAACCACTTGGCGAATGGCGGGTTGGACCAGTCGAGGACCTCGGTGAAGGGGGTGTCCCAGCTGACGAACTCGCGCGCCTGGTCTGCCCAGAAGCCGAGCCGATCGTCGGCCGCGCGTGCATACAAATCCACACCCGCGTTGGCTGCCGCGGCGAATTCCGCCGGTGGCGGGAAGGAGCGATCCTCGTGGCTGAGGTTCTCGAGGGCATCGGAGGTCATCGGGTTTCCTTCGCTGGTCGGTGCTTCGGATCGTAGGCGGTGGTCGCGGGCGAATGCCATAGTGCCCGGCTGGATTGTGGGTGGCGTGTCGTGCCGCCGCAGGTGATGGCCGCCGCATAGGTTCGGCTCATCGGGTGGCGAGAGGCCGCCGCAGTCGAGACCAGCGCCCATGGAGGCAGACGTGCTCGAGAAACCAGCTGGCCGAACTGCGGCGTCGCCGAATGTGTCAGCGGCAAAGGATCGCGCGCAGGTACGCACCTATGTCCTCGACACGAGTGTGCTGCTGTCCGATCCGCACGCCATCACCCGGTTCGACGAGCACGAGGTGGTGCTGCCGGTGGTGGTGATTGCGGAGTTGGAGGCCAAGCGCACCCATCCGGAGCTGGGATACTTTGCGAGGTCCGCCCTGCGACTGCTGGACGATCTGCGGCTCGAGCACGGTGCGCTGCATGCCCCGGTGCCCCTCCCGTCGGGTGGGACCCTCAGCGTGGAACTCACCCACACCGACCCCAAGGCGCTGCCGGACGGGTTGCGGCTCGACAGCAACGACACCCGAATCCTTGCCGTGGCGGCCAACCTCGCCGCTGAGGGTCGTGACGTGGTGCTGGTCAGCAAGGACCTGCCGATGCGGGTGAAGGCCTCGGTCGCGGGACTGCCGGCCGAGGAATATAGGGCCGAGCTCGCGGTGACCAGCGGGTGGACCGGAATGGCCGAATTGGAGGTCGACGCCGACCTGATCGACCAGTTGTACTCCGACGACCACGTCGATCTCGACGAGGCGCGCGACCTGCCGTGCCACACCGGTCTGGTGCTGGTGTCATCCCGCGGAAGCGCATTGGGTCTGGTCACGCCTGGCAAGCAGGTGCGATTGGTGCGCGGCGACCGGGAGGTGTTCGGATTACATGGCAGATCCGCCGAGCAGCGGATCGCACTGGAACTACTGCTCGACCCTGAGGTGGGGATCGTCTCGCTGGGAGGAAATGCCGGTACCGGAAAGTCAGCGCTGGCGTTGTGTGCCGGTCTGGAGGCGGTACTCGAGCGTCGCCAACATCGCAAGGTCGTGGTCTTCCGACCGTTGTACGCGGTCGGGGGTCAGGAATTGGGCTACCTGCCGGGATCCGAGGGCGACAAGATGTCCCCTTGGGCGCAGGCGGTGTTCGACACGCTCGGTTCCATCACCAGTCCAGCGGTGATCGAGGAGATCGTCGATCGGGAAATGATCGAGGTGCTGCCGCTGACACACATCCGAGGTCGCAGTCTGCACGATTCGTTCGTGATCGTGGACGAGGCGCAGTCGTTGGAGCGCAACGTTCTCCTCACCGTGCTGTCACGGATCGGCCGCGACTCCCGGGTTGTGCTCACCCATGACGTGGCGCAGCGGGACAACCTGCGGGTGGGCCGATTCGACGGGGTGGTCGCAGTCGTGGAGCGACTCAAGGGACATCCGCTGTTCGCGCACGTCACGCTCACTCGATCTGAGCGGTCGAAGATCGCCGCGCTGGTGACAGACCTGTTGGGCGACGCCGGTAGCTAGACAGCTCCGAGGTCGGTGCCGCTGCGGACAGCGAAGCCCCTACCAAGTGCCGCAGCAGCCGTCAGTAGGCGGAGTTCCAGCCCCGGTTCCAGTAGTCGAACTTGCCCATCCCGTACGTCCGAATGACGTAGTTGAGGGCCGCCCAAATGTTGGTGAACGGGCTGGTCATCCAGGGCGAGGAGAACTGCTGGGGGCCATACCGGCTGCCGACGTTGATGCGGATCAGGGTTCCCTTGAAGCCCGGTTTCGCGTACGTGCGGTAGGTGGGTGC
>JAUPKM010000652.1 GCA_030837445.1 Actinomycetota bacterium | reverse complement strand
TCGCCAGCACCTCCGCCGAGCGTGCGCCGACCTTGCAGTAGAGGACGATCTGCCTGTCGTGCGGCAGCGTCTCCAGCGCTGCCCCATTGAGGAATTCACCCTTGGGGATGAGGACCGAGTCAGGGATGCTCACAATCTCGTACTCCGCCGGCTCTCGAACGTCGATCAGGACGAAGTCCCGCTCACCGCGCGCGCGCTGGGCCAGCATCCCCGCCAGATCCTTCACCGAGATGGTGGCATCGCGGGCAGCTTCCGCCGCCTCCTCTGAGACGACACCGCAGAATGCGTCGTAATCAATGAGCTCGGTGATGGTGGGGTGGTCCCCGCAGATGTCGCAGTTGGGATCCTTGCGGACCTTGACTGTGCGATAGGCCAGTTCCAGACCGTCATAGACCAGCAGCCGACCGACCAGCGGATCGCCGATTCCCGCAAGCAGTTTGATCGCCTCGGTCGCCTGCACGGAGCCGATCGAGGCGCAGAGCACCCCCAGCACGCCACCCTCGGCACACGACGGCACCATCCCCGGCGGCGGCGGTTCCGGATACAGGCAGCGGTAACACGGGCCGTACTCCGCCCAGAACACCGACGCCTGACCGTCGAACCGATAGATCGATCCCCAGACGTACGGCTTGCCCAGCAGCACGCAGGCATCGTTGACGAGGTAGCGGGTGGCAAAATTGTCGGTCCCGTCGACGATCAGGTCGTAGTCGGCGAAGATCGCCATCACATTCGTGGAATCCAGCCGCTGTTCGTGCAGGATCACATTGACAAAGGGGTTGATCTCCGCCACCGAATCGGCGGCGCTGCGGGCCTTGGATCGGCCGATGTCGGACTGGCCGTGGATGATCTGGCGCTGCAGATTGGACTCATCGACAGTGTCGAACTCCACGATCCCGATCGTGCCGACGCCGGCAGCGGCGAGGTACATCAAGGTCGGCGACCCCAGACCGCCGGCCCCGACCGCGAGCACCCTGGCATTCTTCAGTCGCTTCTGACCCGCCATTCCGACATCGGGAATGATCAGATGTCGGCTGTAGCGACGCACCTCGTCGACAGTCAGGTTGTCGGCCGGATCGACCAGGGCTGGCAGAGACACGCGGCGCTCCTTCGGTAGGTGCGGCAAGTATGAAGTGCCACCGTCCGGCCACGGCTGGGAGGTCCCGGACAGACAGCGTCACGGCGGTGTTCCGTCCAATGTTACTGACGGGTAGCATTGGGTTCCATGACGGCGACACAGGACCCCTCACGGGGGGTGCGACTTCCCCGCCGCGAGCGTCGAGCCCAACTGCTGGACGCGGCGCGGCAGGTATTCGTGACCCAGGGCTATCACGCCGCCGCGATGGACGATATCGCCGAACGCGCGGGGGTCTCGAAGCCAGTCCTGTACCAGCACTTCCCGGGCAAGAAAGAGCTGTACCTGGCTCTGCTTGACGCAGGTGTGGAGTCCCTGTTCGGGGCTGTCCGGGAGGCGCTGAGCAGCACCGAGGACAACGGTGAACGAGTTGCGGCCACTATCGGGGCCTACTTCGACTTCGTGGACGACCCGAACGGCGCCTACCGACTGGTTTTCGAGAGCGACCTCGTCAACGAGGACGAGGTCAGGCGCCGGGTCGAGCGAGCAGACGAGATGTGCGCCGCCCAGGTGGCGGTGGTGATTGCGGCCGACACCGGTCTCAGCGAGGACGAGGCGATGCTGCTGGCCACCGTCCTCACCGGAATGGCCCAGACCAGTGCCCGCCGCTGGCTTCGGAATCGCCGTGCCCTGCCCAAGGACACCGCCACCAGGCTGGTGATGGGTCTCGCCTGGCGGGGCATCTCCGCATTCCCACGCACCCATCCGAATGCGGGGGGACCCCCGATCTCCCCCCGGCCCCGGGACGCTTAGGCTTCAGCGCAGGTCGCGCTCGGCGGCGAACGATGTCTTCTAAGGAGGTCAGTTCCGTGGAGGTTAAGATCGGAGTCCAGTACGCGGCTCGCGAGATCGGTTTCGAGAGCAAGTCCACCCCGGACAAGGTGGCGGCCGAGGTCGCTGCCGCCCTGGCCGCGGGCGAGGTGCTGAGCCTCGTCGACGACAAGGGCCGTCGCTATCTGGTGCCAGCGGACAAGATCACGTACGTGGAGATCGGCGAGGCCAGCTCCCGCCGGGTGGGCTTCGGCGCAAGCTGAGGCCGATCCTGCGGCCCGAAAGCGGACCGTGGTCTCGTCACGGGGTTAGGCCCAACGCCTCCATCCGGGCGGCGTGCCGGCTCGTCAACCTATTGAAGAGCTCACCCACGCCGGCAAGGTCGAGACCGCCCTCACCACTGACCAGCAGTTCCGTGAGGCTGTCACGTTCCCCTGCCACCCGTTGAGCCTGACTCAGCGCCTCGCCGACCAGGCGTCGTCCCCAGAGCGCCAGCCGTCCGGCCACCCGGGGCTCCTCTGCGATCGCCTCCCGAACGGTCGTGACGACGAAATCGGCCTGACCCCGATCCTTGAACACCGATCGAATGAGGCCGGCCGTCTCGTCGTCGACGAAGTCGGCCATCTCCACGTAGAAGTCCTCCGCGATGCCATCACCGACGTACAACTTGACGAGACCCTCCAGCCAATCGCTCGGCGCGGTCGAGGTGTGGAACTCGTCGATGGAGCGAACGAAAGGAGTCATCGCCGACTCGGGGTCCGCGCCTATCTCGACCAGCCGATCGCGCAACCGTTCGAATTGGCGAAGCTCGTTGACCGCGATGGCCGACATGGCAGCCTGGTCGACCAGGTTATCGGCCATCGCCGCATCGGCCGCCAACCGGGCGAAGCCTTGCAGTTCGCCATAGGACAGCAGCCCGAGCAGGTCCACCAATCCCGATTGATAGCCAGGGTCGTCCATCGATCGCGCCACGGAGTCACCCTAGCGCCCAGCAGCAGCGCGCCTGCATGAGCGCGGAATCGATAGCCGTAGACTGGTCCACACCGCACCACCGAAATCCACCCCATTAACGCAACCGGAGTATCTTCTGACCGCCATCTCGTTCGCCGACCTCGGGGTCGCCGAGCCCATCCGTCAATCCCTCGCCGACATCGACATCACTGAGGCCTTCCGAATTCAGGAGATGGCCCTGCCGCTCGCCCTCGACGGTCAAGACGTCATCGGGCAGGCCAAGACCGGCACCGGCAAGACGCTCGGGTTCGGCATCCCGCTGCTGATGCGACTCGACGCCGTCGCCAACCCCGATGGCGAGCAGACTCGAGTACCGCAGGCCCTGGTGGTCGTGCCCACCCGGGAGCTGTGCGTCCAGGTCAGCAATGACCTCGCGGTGGCCGGCAAGCGGAGCAAGGTCCGGGTGCTGTCCATCTATGGCGGCCGCGCCAGCGAACCGCAGATCGATGCGCTCAAGAAGGGCGTGGACGTGGTAGTTGGCACCCCAGGACGGCTACTCGACCTCTCCCGACAGGGGCATCTCGACCTGTCTGGGGTGCGCACGCTGGTGCTCGACGAAGCTGACGAGATGTTGGACATGGGGTTCCTGCCCGACGTCGAGACGATCGTGTCACTCGTCCCGGCGAGCCGACAGACGATGCTCTTCTCCGCCACCATGCCGGGCCAGATTCTGAATCTGGCCCGCCGATACATGACTCAACCGACGCACATCAGAGCCTCCGACCCAGCGGACGACGGTGCCCTGGTCGAGGCGATCGAACAGCACGTCTGGCGTGCCCACGCGATGGACAAGGTGGAGTTGATCGCCCGAGTCCTGCAGGCAGAGGGACGCGGACTGGTAATCGTCTTCATCCGTACGAAGCGCACCTGCCAGAAGGTTGCCGACGACTTGGTCGACCGTGGTTTCGCAGCGGGCACAGTACATGGCGACCTGGGCCAGGGTGCACGAGAGCAGGCATTGCGAGCGTTCCGCAACGGAAAGATCGACGTCCTCGTTGCCACCGATGTGGCCGCCCGCGGAATCGACGTCGACGGCGTCACGCACGTCATCAACTACTCCTGCCCGGAGGATGAGAAGACCTACTTGCACCGGGTCGGCCGCAC
>JAUPKM010000651.1 GCA_030837445.1 Actinomycetota bacterium | reverse complement strand
CGTTCTTCGGCGGCTGGCATGCGATCGGCGAACGTGATCGCCAGAGCGTTGAGCGCTGGCTTCCAGCGTACGGCCCACTTGGTTTGGCCGGTACCCTTGGAATCGAGCGAGCGAGTCACCAGGTAGAGGGTTTTCAGTGCCGATTGCTCGTTCGGGAAGTGCCCCCGGGCCCGTACCGCTCGTCGGTAGCGGGCGTTGAGGCTCTCGATCGTTATCTGTAGTCCGGTGGTCGGGCAGGGCTGTGATCTGGTGGTTTGCGGTGTGGACGGTGTCCGTGACGTACTTTTTGCGCTCGGTTGCCGGCCGGTCAGCTGGGATCGATTGTTATCGGATCGCGATGTTGGGTGGGTCGTTTGCGGGTGTCGTCGCGGGCTTGTCCGAGGGCCTGGGCGAGTTGGTGGCGTAGTCGCTGATTCTGGTCGGCGAGTTCACGGTTGCGGCGAAGTGCGACGTCGAGGCGCTGGCGTAGGGAGTCTTCGGTGGCGCGTTGCCGGGCCGGCGGTGCCTGGTTGTGTTGCGGGCGGTGTTGCGCGCGGATGCGGTTGATCTCGTCTTTGAGGTCGGGCTGGGTGTAGAGCCAGGACCGGGAGACGCCGGCGTGGTTGGCGACGGCTTCGAAGCTGATCTTGGTGCCGGCGCGGTCGAGTTCGTGCAGGGCGGCGATAGCTTTTGCCCGGGTGAGTTCGTGGCGTTGCTTGGCTGCGGTGACGATGTGAATGCTGTTGTCAGCGCGCATGTTCGGCGGCCTTCGGATCGGTGGGAGTGTCGAGGGAGGTGATGATGGCGTCGAGGTTGCCCAACACCTGGCGGTTCATTTCGGCTAGCCGTTTCTGTCCCCGCGCTTCTGCGGCTGTGATCAGTTGGAGTGTCTGGTTGCGTTGGGTCCGGTGTTGCGGCAGGAACTCGCCGGTGGTGAGGAACATGGGGCAGGTCAGGCAGGCGTTGGCGTGTGGGCAGCTCTGCTGGACAGGCAGACCGCAGTAGCCGTTGGGCAGAGATTGGGTGGCGCGGCCGAGGCGTTGTTTGGCCCACGCGGCGTCGGCCAGCGGTCCGTCGGGGTCGAGGTTGACCTCACGGCCATGGTTGTCGACTTTGCGGGCGGCTTCCCATGCTCGGCGGACGGTGGTGTCGTGCAGTCGGGCGTAGTGGGCGGTCATCTGTGGTGAGTCGTGGTCGAGGATGCGGCGCACGATCTCTTGCGGAACGTCGCGGTTGATCAGGCGGGTGCCGAGGGTGTGGCGCCACTGGTGCGGTGTCAACTGCACTGGGTGGCTGTGTTCGTCGCGGATGTCGCAGTCTGCCAGCCATCGGTGCAGCGCTTCGCGGTAGGTCGGGATGGCCAGCGGGACTTGCCCGTCGATGTTCTTGGTGGGGCGCGGGAACAGCAGCGCGGTGCCGCCGGGCCAACGTTCGCAGACGTGTCGGCGTTGTAAGCCGATCATGTCAACGAGGTCCGGGTCGATGGGAACAAGGGCGTCCCGCTTCATCTTGTGGTTGAAGTAGCGCAGATAGGGTGCCCCGTCGGCGTCTGTGGTGACGCAGTCGCCACGTAACCGCAGGGCGTCGGTGATCCGCAGCCCGCAACGCATCAGGATGACGGTGATCAGTCGATAGCCCGGATTGTTGAACCGGTCGAGGTTGTCGCGGTCTTCCAGCTGGGTCATGACGTGTTCGGCCAACGCTCTGGGTAGGTGTTCGCCGCGCTTGGGGTGGTCCTCGGCGAAGAACATCGCTGTGGCGGGAAGCGCTGTGGACCAATGATGTTGGCGGATTGCTGCAAAGAACCCATTGAGCAGGCCGATGTGGGCACCCCGCCACTGTGGGCTGTATTCCCGGTTCAGGTGGGCCAGGTAGCGTTCGAGTAGTTCCCGGTCAATTCGGCTGATGTCGTCGATGTCGACGTCGGCGAGGAACCGTCCGAATCGAGCGATGGCCAGAAGCGGGCGTCCACCGCCTGCTTCGAGGTTGAGCCCGCGTGACAGGCGCAGCCGGATCCATCGTTTGGCCGGCTTTCTGAGCCAGGGTTGCGGAATGCGGTCGAACCGCAGTGTGTAGTGGCCTTCGTAGCCGAGTCGGTGCATCCGCCAGACGTCGCGGGGGTATTCGGCTTCCCAGCCGCCGGCCTCGGCCAAGTCCAGCACCGTGGAGTAGGCGTAGAGCAGCAAGCCGCGAGACCTCGTGTCGTTGAGTAGCACGGCTGCGTGTTCCCGCCATTGGTCGGCGTCGAGGTCGAGCAGCGAGGTGGTGGCGGTGTCGATCAGCAGTCGGACGACCCTGGCGACGACGGTCGGGGTCAGCTTGCCGCGCCGGTCGTTGTGGCGTTGCTGCAGCACGTACTGCATCTCCAGCTTCAGCTGCGGGGAGAGCATCCCGAGCTGGATCGTCTCGTTCGTCGGTGTGTCGTTGGACTCGAATCTTGCGACGAACACGCCGATGTCGTTGCAGCCATTGGCCTTCCAGGTGTTGGTATGGGAATGGCATAGCGGAGACTCAGCGTGCGGCCATAACGCGCACCACCCGATCCGGCAGGTCGCCCCGGGCTGGGGCTGTTTCACCGGCAGCTGATCACCTAACCACGAGACCAGGTGCGGACGCCCGGCACGTTCCCACCGTTGCGCGTGCAGTTGACACAATCCGCCGCGTGCCGACCCGTAAGCGCAGTCCTCGACCCGGCATGCCTGGTTGGGGCGATGTTTGCGCCAACGCGGATCGGTCGAGACGGCGAACTCTTCGAGGTCGGGGCGGCCTGCATTGGCCCATCGCTGGTGGTGACCTTGACAGAGGCCATGGCCGCGGGCGCTGCGTTCGCAGTCGGTGACACGGCAGCACCCTCCGCCGAATACGGCGTCGTCCGCGGCAAACTCCAATCCTTCGCTGCGGAATTCGGCGCGAACACCGGCCACAAGCTTGCTCAGCAGGCCCAACGTTGAGTTGGGATCCGGGGCGGTCACAGGTTCACCTGGACGTTTCCGAACCAGCCCGCGTCGACCATCGCCTTCCGGGCGTCCTCCACGGTCAGATGCCCATAGGTCGAGGCGGTGACGGTGACATTGGCGTGGCCGAGCAGCTTGGCCACGACCTCCAAGCCGATCCCGTCGCGCAGCATCCTGGTCGCGGCGGTGTGACGCAGCCAATGCGGATCGAAATCGATGTCCGTGCGACGGCGTAACCGGCGGACCAGGTCATAGACCGCGCTGTAGGTCAACGGATGGCCCTGGGGCCGCCCCCAGAGGTTGACGAAAACGTAGTCACTATCGAGGTCGCCGTATTCGGCATGAAGGTGATCGGCATACAACCGGATCAGTTCTGCGTTCACCGGAACCGTACGGGCCACAACCGATTTCGCGCGGGCTCGGTTGTCGTTGTCACGGCGACAGACTGTGACCTGCCGTTCAGCGGCGGCGATGTCGCGGTGACGTAACCCCAGCGCCTCTCCGATCCGCATCCCGGTGTCATAAAGCAGCGCGAACAGGAACCGATCTCGCAATCGATCGCATGCATCCAGCAGTGTCTGGACCTCTCCGGGGGTCAGCACTCGCG
>JAUPKM010000650.1 GCA_030837445.1 Actinomycetota bacterium | reverse complement strand
CAACACCTGGTCCTTCGGCTGGGGCGGCTACACGATGGTCGCCCCAGCGACCCCGTGGCAGAGCAACCTGACGCTGATGCAGACAATTCGCACGAACATCAAGTTCATGGGCAGGAGATGAATTCCGGATAGTGAGACTTCGTCCGACCTGCACCGCGAGTTGGAGGGCAGTCGGCGAGCCGGATCATCGCATGGCGGGAGCACGATCTGCAGCCGAACAGTTGGCAAACCGCAAGGGAATACATCTTGATCGAGGCGCGAAAAGTCGGTCAGGCCGCAAGGTTCGAACTGTGACACAGACCGAGAATTCCACTCAAGCGCCGGTCGCCATGGGCGACGCCCTCGATCACGCGAAGATGTCCAAGCTCCACCTGACCTTCTGGTTCCTGGGCGGTTTGGGCATCATGCTCGACGGATTCGACTTCTTCATCATCGGAGTCGCTAACCCGCTGATCAAGGAGGATCTGGGCGCCAACGCGGTGCAGGCGGGGTTGATCTCGACCGCCGCAATTGTCGGCGCCTTCGTCGGCGCAACCTTCCTGGGACCACTGGGCGACAAGTTGGGCCGGCAGCGAATCTTCCGCTACGACCTGTTCATGTTCGTGATCTGCTCGGTCGCCTGCATGTTTGCCTGGGACATCCCCTCACTTATCGCGGCCCGATTCCTGCTGGGTATCGCGATCGGCCTGGACTATCCGATCGCCGCCTCGTTCCTGGCGGAGATCCTGCCGATCAAGAACCGGGGCCGTTGGTTGGTGTCCGCCTTCTCACTGCAAGCCGTGGGAATGCTGCTGGGCGCGATCGTGGGCGTCGTGGTGCTCCTTCTCCTGCCCAGCGAGACTTCTTGGCGATGGATGCTCGGTTTCGGCGTGATCCCGGCGCTGGTCATCATCTACCTGCGTCGGAAAGTGCCGGAGAGTCCGCGGTGGTTGGCTGAGAATGGACAGGAGGACGAAGCCGTCGAGGTCACCGAACGGCTCACCGGCGTCCCGGTGGTTGTGTCCAAGAAGGATCGCAAGGAGCCAGCGCGCACCCCGGAGGGCATAAAAGCCCTGTATCAACCCGCACTGTTCAAACGCGACATGCGACGGCGCACGATCTTCACTGCAGTGCCCTGGTTCCTGATGGACATCGCCGTCTACGGAGTGGGCATTTTCACCCCGACGCTACTGGCCGCGATGGTGCTCGCCGGGCCGAACAGTTCCGGCATCGCTGACGATATTGCCGCCACCGAGGCTACGGCGGCCCTGGACATCTTCCTGGTGTTGGGCTTCGCCGCTGCCATCTTCCTGGTCGAGCGGCTCGGACGAATCCGGCTGCAACTGGGCGGTTTCGTCTTCATGGCCGTGGGACTGGTAATCCTGGCGCTGGCCAGTGCTCTGTCCGGGGGCGCGTCAGAACACCTTGTTCTTGTCTTCATCGGTTTCGCGGTCTTCAACTTCTTCATGAACGCCGGTCCGAACGCGACCACCTATGCGCTACCTGCGGAAGTGTTCCCGTCGGAGATCCGGGCCGCCGGTCATGGCTTCGCGGCCGGGATCGCAAAGCTGGGGGCGGCGCTCGGCGTATTCCTATTCCCGATCGTGCTTGAGGCGGTCGACGAGTGGATGTTGTTGGCCGGACTGGCCGGCGTCTGCGTCGTCGGCTTCATCGTCACCCTGGTCTACCAGATCGAGCCTGCAGGGAAGTCCCTCGACGAGGTTTCCGGGCGCAAGGCTGGGGCACTCGCGGCCCGGATCGACTAGGCCCACTCGCCGCTAGGGTGCGACTTGACTGTTCAACCTCCGATAGGTCGCGTCGACCAACTCGATGACTCCCGGGTATCGGCTGTCCTCGACCGTCGCCAACGGGGGCAGAGGCGTCGACCTTGGCACGGGGTGAACTACGGGTGGCGAAAACATGGATGGCTCGGCCTTGCGGGCATTCCAGGCAACGGCGGGCGGGACCCAGGGAGCGACAGCCATCCGATACGCCAACCGGGTCCACCCCCCTGAGCGAAAGGCGTGCGCTGGCAGCCGAAGGGCGGCGGAGACCACCCCCAAGTCAAGCAGTGGGTACCGGTATTCGATGTTGAATAGGCGCCCTGTCTGATACCACCATGACGTTCGATGCTGCAGGTGCCCGTCCGACAGGAAGAAGAGCTGGGTCGCGCGGTGATCTGGCAGCGAAGCGACCGCGCGTGCCCGTTCGAGACGGGCGTCGGCCACCCGCGGGTACACACCCCGGAGCAGGGCGTCCAGCTCCGCGTCCTGTTGCCGCCATTCGGCGGCCCCAGCCCGGTCGCGAAGGTTCGCCAACCTCGGGGGCAGTGCTCCTACGAGCGATGCCGCAAACGCCCTCATCCGCCGCCGGACGTCTTTCCGCTCGGAGAGCTCGATCCCGGCGGGGCCCGCAGTGTGACGCCAGACTTGGAGGAATCGACGGCGGCGGACCAGGTCGCGAACAACACCCCGGCCCGGGAAGCTTGCGAACTCGTCCCCGCCCCACCCCGAGAGCATCACGCGAACACCATCCGTGTGTGCCTGCGGCAGCGTGTACCGCTCCCAGGCATGGGTGGACTGACCGTAACGATTCGGGTCGCGCGTTCTGAACCAGTCCCCCGACTCGTCCGGATACACAGTTCGGATGCGAAACCCCTCCTGGGCGGTGACGTCGGCGAGGAGGTGGCGTTCATCGCCCTCGAACGGCGGTGTCCTTCGTTCGTCGGGCGCCCAGGAGTACCCGGCCACCAAGGACTTGCCCGCCGCAGTTAGCACCTGATTGGCGCGACAGGCCACCGCCGTGCAGTCCACTCCGCCGGACACGTGCGCACCGACGGGCCGATCTGTCGGGGTGAGTCGACGGACGGCAGCATCGATCCGCGACCGCAGCAGTTCAGCACACTCCGACAACGTCAGGGATTCGTCGGGCTCAGGCAAGAATTCCGGCTGCCAATACCTCTCAAGTGAAGTAGCCCCACGCGCAGCTACCCGCAACATCCGACCCCACGGCACCTGGGAGACGCCAGCAAACCGGGTACGGTCCAACACGCTCTCCACCCGCGTCTCAAATCCCTCATCGAACAGGATGCCCTCGAGGTCGAGTGAGTCATCCACGTCCGGGCGGTCGACCAATCGCGCGAGCCAGGAGGCTACCCCGATCCCACCGCCTTCAGTTCTGGCCCAGAACAGCGGTTGAACCCCCAGCGGGTCGCAGGCCACCAGGTAGGTTTCGCTCCGCGGTTCCCAAAGCACGACACCCCATGGTCCGCTGACCGCGCCCAAGTCGACCGGCAGTCCTCGTCGGCTCCAGGCCCGGGCTACTTCTTGGACGAACAACGACCCCGGGGCCGCCCAGATCACCTGCGGCAGGTCGCGCCTCTTCGGTGGCTGACCGGGGTCGATGATGTGGACCTCATCAGTCCCAGGGCCACCCATACCTACCAATCGGTCAAAAGTCTGGACCTGGCGGTCCCCCCGCTGGACCGACGCGCCCAGTGACTAGGAGTGATTTCCAAGGATGCCGAAGTTCTGCGAATGGAATTCGCCCACCGCAACATGGCCTGCCTCGTTGTTCAGGACTTCAAATCCGCCGAGGCTAGTGACGGCTTCGCTCAACAGTTCGAGCCGGGGGGTGGTCCACGCCTCCCCAGCGGGAGGATCCTGCACTAATGGTGACATTTTCCTTCGCCTACCCCTAGCGTCCTGACCGGTCGCCGACTGGCGATCACTGGACCGAGCATACCCGCAGCAAAACCCGATCCCGATCATCGGGCGGGGTGCCCGATGACTCCAGTCCGCGCGCGGCGATCACCTAGCCTTGCGATGTGCGGGTCGAGGTAAGCCACCGGGACACGGCCAGCGCCCTCGTCAACACGGCCGACGCTATCCGCGCAAATGGTGGCTTCGTGGCGGACGACTTCCTCGTCCGGGAAGTCGACGGCCACTTCTCCTGTGCCATTTCGGATCAGATCGGTGAGGTCGGACGGCCACTCGTGTCGTACCCTCCCCGTCTTACCGTGCCACTGTCGGCTATCACCTGGTCCACGTCAGACGATGCCCTAGAGCCGGTTGCCGGACTCGGTGGTCTGACGACTGTCCAACGAGAGTTTCTCGACGATTGGCTCACTCTCGTCAACGTCACCGGGAAGCTCGCCCAGATGCGCAGCCTGATACCGAACCTGGCAGTCAACGACGTGTCGTTGCGCCTTCACCTGGCCCACGCGGGATACCCAGACCTAGCTGAGCCCGCTGGTGCAGCGACGGCCCACGACGCGCTCATCCGCACCCACAGCCTCCGCATGCCTCCCCAGAAGGACGGTGCCGGCGAGACTTGGCGATTGATCCCTCTCAAACACCTGGTGAATCACCATCCGAGTGGCGCTGAGCAACTACTGCAGCCCTCGCTTGTGACTGTTTCGACAAGCGCCACCTCGGATGAGATCGAGACATTCGAGAACTATGGTGACCTCGACGCGATGCAGCTCCTGATGCTCTTTGGCTTCGTCGACGACGCATCACCACTCGTACACTCCATCCCAACGGCGGCCGTCGGATCGTCGCTGGGTTGCGTGCGGGTGATCGGGCGGGCGCCAAGGAACCCCCGACCAGGCCACCTTCAAAACGTCCCCAACCTCACCCCGACGACTGACGGATTTCAGCTGGGACACCTCACGTTGCGGCAACGGAACAGGGAATCGCTCGTGGGCTACCTGGCGATGGCTCTGCGGGCGCGAACCGGCTGCTCTCGGCGTACCGCCGTGATGGGGGCCGAGGACATTCTCGATCAACTGGCGCAATCCAATCTGGACTACTACCGGAGACTGGACGAACTTGCGGCCCCAGCAACCGGGACGGACCCAATTCTGGCCATGATCGCCGCAGTCTCGCGGCGGCAACAGGAACGGATTACGGCCATGTGGCGCTAACCGCGACTCCCAGTGGGCTGCCCAGTTGAACTCACTCGAACGCGCGACCAGCTTCGTCGCTCGCCATCCCGCGACGACCCAGACCCGACTCTCGTCGACGCCACACAGAGTCGCTGCCCTGCTACGCTCCGTCCCACCCATTGGTCTGCCATTGCAGGCAACTGCCAGGCTTCACTCATGAGAAGGACGCCAAGATGAATGTCAAACCTCTCGCAATGGTCGGAGTGGCTGGCGTGGCGCTGGTAACCCTCACGGCGTGCCCAGCCAATTCGAGTTCGACCAGCGCCTCGGTCAGCCCTTCGGCCAGTTCCTCAGCGCCGAGCGCCTCTGCTTCGACGATTTGCCCACTGACCGTGTCCGACGCCTTCGTCAAGACCGCCGAGTCCGGGAGCACGGAAGCCATCGGCACGGTGAAGAACACCAGCAGCGAGACCATCAAGATCACGGGTGCGTCGAGCCCGGCGGCAGCCACCACCGAGTTGCGTAAATATGTCGACCAAAATGGCTCTGCGACCACGGAGCCGGTGACGGACTGGGCGGTATCCGCCGGGAGCTCCATCCAGTTGACCGACAATTTCCTGCTGTTGGTCGATCTGAAGTATCCGATCACGGCCGACCAAGAGGTGCCGATCACCCTCAAGTGCCAAGCAGGCGACCAGACTGGCCAATCCTTCGGTGTGCAAATGACATTCTCCGCCCGTGGCAGGGATGACCTCTATTCCGGCGGCGGCTACACCCCGCAGCAGTCGACGTCGCCCAGCTATTCGATGTCACCGAGTTGGTCAGGCTCGCCGTCCCCGTCGTGGAGCCCGACCACAACGTCCCCGACCACCTCAGTCCCGACGACCGCACCGCCCACCAACGCGCCGACACTGCAGGCGCCCAAACTGACGGTCCCCGCGCAAACTTTCGCCCCCTAGCGGTCAGGCGCCACGCAGGTGGCCCGAGAGCGTCGCGCTAGTGGCTGGTAGCGCGGTACCGCTTCACCGCGAGCGGCGCAAAGATCGCGATCAGAATGATCGACCAGGCAATAGTCACTTCGATCGGGTGCTGGCTGGGAAATGCTGTGCCGATGGTCGGGTTCGGGTTGCCGAACAATTCCCGGCAGGATGCGGTCAGGGTGCTCACCGGGTTCCACTCCGCGATGGGCTGGAGGATCCCGGGCAGCGATGCCGGCGGCACGAAGACGTTGGAGATGAACGTCAGCGGAAAGATCGTGACGAACGTCAACTGCTGGGCGGTCTCGGTGTTCGACACCGTCAATCCGATCCACACGCCGATCCACGCCATCACGTAGGCGAAGGCCAGCAGCAGCACGACGGCGAAAACGAACTTCGCGGGCCCGTTGTTCACCCGCCAGCCCACGGCCAGCCCGGCCAACATGAGCACTACCAGAATGCCAGCCTGGTAGATGACGTCGGCGATGGTCCGCCCGGACAGCACAGCGGAGCGCGCCATCGGTAGCGAACGGAACCGGTCAATCAATCCTTTGCCCATGTCGTCGGCAATCCCGATCGCGGTGGTGGCTGAGGCGAACGCGATGGTCTGCACGAAGATTCCCGGCATCAGGAATTCCTTGTAGCTTCCACCGTCCGGCAGCGGAATCGCGCCGCCGAAGACGTACGCGAACAGCAGCACGAACATGATCGACTGCAATACCGCGAAGATCGCCAGTTCCGGGATTCGCGGGATGCGCTTCAGATTGCGCCAGGTGATGACCAGCGCATCGGAGACCGGGCCGGATTCCAGCATGCTCATGCGTCGTCCCCTTCCTCGATCGTGAGTTCCTCAGCCCGGTGACCGGTGAGATTCAGGAAGACGTCGTCCAGGCTCGGGCGCCGCAGGGCGATGTCCTCCACCTCGATGCCTTGGTCGTCCAGGATCTTGGCCGCAGCCAACAGTGCCCGTGAACCGCCGCTGGTAGGTGCGTTGATCCTTCTGGTCCGCTGATCGAACTCAACCTCCCCGGTACTGGCTGGTTGCAGCAACGCTGCCGCTTCAGCCAATCGAGCGCCATCAGCCAGGATCGCCTCGACATGTTCGCCGCCCACCTGGGACTTGAGCTCATCGGCGGTCCCCTGCGCAATGATCTTTCCGTTGTCGACCACCGCAATCTTGTCGGCCAGCTCGTCCGCCTCTTCCAAGTACTGGGTGGTCAGCAGCAGTGTCGCGCCGTCGCGGACGAGGCCTCGGATGACATCCCACAT
>JAUPKM010000649.1 GCA_030837445.1 Actinomycetota bacterium | reverse complement strand
GCTCTTCCGATCTCGCCGAGGTGACGCTGCTGCGGTTGGCGCGACAACTCGAGCAGGCGCGGCCCTGGTTCGATCGGCGACCCGACCTGATCGGCGGCTAGGACGCCGCCTCTGGCTTGCTCGCGCTGACCAGCTTGCTCGCGTAGAAGGGATTACCCCACATGCCGTCCAGGCCCAGCCCCGCAACGGCCGGCTCCACTGCCCCAAGGCTCGCCAGGTTCTCCCGGTACTCGTCCGCGTGGGCCAGGTCCACGATCCGGATGCGGCCACCAGGTCGTGTGACTCGGTAGATCTCTGCGATCGCCCTGGCCCGCATCGCGGGATCTTTGATGTTGTGGATCGAGACGCTCGCCGTGACGACGTCGAAGGACTCGTCCTCGAACGGCATGTCAGTCATGTCGGCCGTCTCGAACCGCACGCGGTCGGCAACACTGTTGGCGGCCGCATTGGACTCAGCGGCCGCGACGCTGTTGCCGCTCTGGTCGTGGCTGCTCCAAATGTCCACTCCGACCAGGCGGCCGGTGGGCAGCAGCGGAGCCGCGATCATCAGCACCATGCCACGACCACAGCCAACGTCCAGGAGGGACTCGTCACCGTCGAGCTGGAGTTCAGTCAGCACGCGTCGCCAGCAGGCGAACTTGCCGATCAGTGTCGTGCGCAGGTAGATGACGGCCTGGGCGAACAGCAGCAGGGCACCGATGAGATAAAGGATCTGACTGGTTCCGGAGGACAGGATGGCCGCCACGACGAGTGCCACAGCCCCGACAGCGGACAGAATCGGCACGTAGGGCGCGTCGATTCCGTACGAGCCTCGCGGCTTCGCGGACATGTCGACCTCCGATCGTTGCTGGCTGCCTGAAGGCGGCACCAGGCTATAGGGCGGACGCCGGTCCTGCTCCGCGGTCAGGTGAGCAGGGTGGCGAGGAAGGTGCCGGTGTGGCTGGCGGTGGCCTGGGCAAGCTGCTCGGGGGTGCCGGTGGCGACGACGGTGCCGCCACCGGAGCCACCTTCGGGGCCCATGTCGATGATCCAGTCGGCGGTCTTGATGACGTCGAGGTTGTGCTCGATCACGAGCACCGTATTGCCGGTGTCCACCAGCCGCGACAGCACGCCGAGTAATTTGCGGATGTCTTCGAAATGCAGGCCAGTGGTCGGCTCGTCGAGGACATAGATGGTCCTGCCGGTGGCCCGCTTCTGCAGTTCGGCGGCCAACTTCACGCGCTGCGCCTCACCGCCGGACAACGTCGGCGCGGGCTGGCCGAGTCGGACGTAGCCGAGACCGACGTCGACCAGAGTTGTCAAATGCCGGGCGATGGCGGGTACCGGCGCGAAGAACTCGGCCCCCTCCTCGATCGGCATGTCGAGCACCTCGGCGATGGTCTTGCCCTTGTAGTGCACCTCCAGCGTCTCCCGGTTATACCGAGCGCCATGGCACACCTCACACGGGACATACACGTCCGGCAGGAAGTTCATTTCGATTTTGATGGTGCCGTCGCCGGTGCAGGCCTCGCAGCGACCACCCTTGACGTTGAAGGAGAATCGGCCCGGCAGGTAGCCCCGAATCTTCGCCTCCTCGGTTTGGGCGAAGAGTTTGCGGACATGGTCGAACACACCGGTGTAGGTGGCGGGGTTGGACCTCGGGGTGCGACCGATCGGGCTCTGGTCGACGTGCACCACCTTGTCCAGCTGGTCCAGGCCAGTGACGCGCTTGTGTCGCCCGGGCACGGTTCGCGCGCCATTGAGTTCCCGGGCTAAGACCCGGTAAAGCACGTCGTTCACCAACGTCGACTTGCCGGAGCCACTCACCCCGGTGACGGCCACGAAACACCCGAGCGGAATCGTCACATCGACCCCCTGCAGGTTGTGCTCTTTCGCGCCCTGCACCACGACTTCGCGCCCCGGTTCCGGCAACCTGCGCATGAGCGGGACCTCGATGCTGCGTCGGCCACTTACGTAGGCCCCGGTGATCGACTCCGCGGAGGCCTCCAGCTCAGCGACAGTGCCGCTCACCACGACATGGCCACCGTGCTCGCCGGCACCGGGTCCGATATCGACCACCCAGTCGGCGGCTCGAATGGTGTCCTCGTCATGCTCGACCACGATCAGCGTGTTGCCCAGATCCCGCAATCGAACCAGGGTCTCGATCAGGCGCCGGTTGTCGCGCTGGTGCAGTCCGATGCTGGGTTCGTCCAACACGTACAGGACGCCGACCAGGCCGGAACCGATCTGGGTCGCCAGCCGAATCCGTTGCGCCTCGCCGCCAGCCAGGGTCGCGGACGGTCTGTCGAGCGACAGGTAGTGCAGGCCGACATCGACCAGGAATTGCAGCCGCTCCCCGATCTCCTTCAGGACGCGCGCGCCGATGGCCGCATCGCGGTCATCCAACTCCAGCGCGCCGAGCAGTTCGCTGGCGTCCCCGATCGGCAACGCGGCAATATCTGCGATGGAACGGTCACCGACCGTCACGGCGAGACTGATGGGCTTCAACCTCGACCCCGCGCACGCAGGACAGGGCACTTCTCGCATGAACCCTGCGAACCGTTCTCGACCGGCGTCCGTCTCGGCCTCCGCATGTCGACGCTTGACGTAGGAGACGACTCCCTCAAAGCCGGTCGTGTAGCTGCGCTCCCGGCCATAGCGGTTTCGGTACTTGACTGTCACCGACTTGCCGTAGCCCTCCAACACCGCCTTGCGCACCTTGGCGGGCTGGTCTTTCCTCGGTGTGTCAATGTCGAAATCGAGTTCGTCCGCGAGCGCGTGCAGCAGGCGGGAGAAGTACTCCGAACTCGCGCCGGTCCCCCATGGCGCGATTGCCCCCTCCGCCAGGCTCAGCTCGTCGTCGGGCACGACCAGGTCGGCATCCGCCTCGGTGTGGGTGCCAAGCCCGGCACAGTCCGGACAGGCCCCGAACGGGGAATTGAACGAGAAGGATCGAGGCTCCAACTCCTCAAAGCTCAGCCCGTCATAGGGGCAGGCGAGATGCTCGCTGAACGTGCGCTCCCGAGTGGGATCGTCCT
>JAUPKM010000648.1 GCA_030837445.1 Actinomycetota bacterium | reverse complement strand
ATGCTGGCGAAGACGTGCCGCCAGCGGGTCGGCTGTTCGCCGTCGACCAGCAGTTCCCCGAACGTCGACTCGGTGAGCACCTCCTGATACATCCGGCGGGACTGGGCCAGGATCTCCTTGCGGTGCGCAACAAAGAGCAGACTCAGGTCACGGTCGTGGGCCTGGCGCAGACGGCGGTAGTCCAACGCGGCGACGACGGTCTTGCCGGTTCCGGTGGCGGCGACGATCAGATTGCGGTGCCGGTCGTGGAGTTGCCGTTCGGCGTCGAGTTGCTCCAGCATTTCGGCCTGGTAGGGCTTGGGTTGCACTTCCAGGCCGGAGAGGGTGACGACGATGCGTTCGCTGGTCTTCTTCCCGGCGGCGACGTCGAGGGCCTCGCGGAGTTTGTCGCCGTCTTCGGCGGGCCGGTAAAGCTCGAACTCGCGGCTCTCCCAATAGGAGTCGAACGTCGCCCGGAATTTGTCCAGCAGGTGCGGGGTCGATACCGCGGAGAGTCGGACGTTCCATTCGAGGCCGTCGACCAGCGCGGCATGGGAGAGGTTGCTTGAGCCGACGTAGGCGGTGTTGAAGCCGGTGTTGCGGCCCAGCATCCAGGCTTTGGCGTGCAGCCGGGTCCGGTTGATCTCGTAGTTGATGCGGACCTCGGCGCCGTAGGCGTTGACAAGTTCGTCGAGGGCGCGGGCGTCGGTGGCACCGAGATAGGTGGTGGTGATGACCCGCAGCTTGACCTTGCGCCGCTTTAGCTCGGAAAGCTCATCTTCGAGCAGTCGAACGCCCTGCCACTTAACGAACGCGCAGAGCAGATCCACCTGATCGGCGCTGGCCAACTCAGCGCGAAGTTCCGCGGCCAGGGTGGGCTCGTCGCGGGCGTTGGTCATCAGCGCGGTGTCGGAGAACGGGGTCGCGGGCCGCAGGTAGCGCGCAGAGTCGACCACTCCGGTCGGCATCACGGCATCGAGGCGCTTGATCCGGTCAGGAGTCTCCTCGTAGATGGCGTCCTGGAGCGCGTCGGGGTCGGGTAGCGCCGAGAGGACGTCGCGCACGATCGCGATCCGCGCCGCTGGGGTGCGGGCCAGCCGCAAGGACTGTTCGATGAGGCCGGCGAGATGCCGCGCAATCACCAGCGGCTGCTCGGCCTCGTCGACGTCCTTCAGGTCTGGGACGATCCCCGGGCTCGCGGTGAGCGCCTGGTGCAGGCGTGCGGTCAGCAGTGACTCGTATACCCCCGGTTCCACGTTTCCGCAGAGTAGTCCCTGCCTCCGACATCCATCCGGGGATTGCCGCGGCGGACGCGTCACGCGGAGTCTTTGAACACCTGCTTGGAGTGCCATTCGACGTGCCGTGTGCTCGGGGCTGGGTGCTTGGGTGCCGGGTCCAGAAGTGACCGGCCTTCCAGGTGATAGACGAGGCGCTCCCCCAGCTCGCTGCGCGCGACATACTGCGGCGAGACCCGCACCGAGAGATCGGCATTCAGCCCGAGCGCCCCCAGGTCGAACAACACATGGTGCAGCGCGCAGAGCGCCAGCCCGTTGTCGGGCTCGTCAGGCCCGCCCTGGGAATGCCAGAAAACATGCGCCGCATCCAGTCCGGCAGGATCACGGCCCATAGCCCCGTCGTAACCGCACATGGCGCACCGGTTGCGCCAGCCGTGCAGCACCTCGCTGCGGAAGCCGGGGCGCCGGGCGGGGCGGGACAGCTTGCGAGGGCGCCACGCCGCGTCCTCGGCGGCCTCAAGGTCCAGACCGACGTCAGCGCAGATGGGGTCCAGGTAGGTCGAAGTGAAGTTCAGGTCGATCAGCAAGCGGGCGGACTCGGCGATCAGCGAAGGATCGTTGCGCAGGAGCTTCTCCACGTCGGGCCGCAGCCGGCCCTTCGCGTGGGCACGGCACAACGACGCCCGGGTGTCTTTGAGCGGCAGACCTTCCTCGCCGCTGAGCTCCCACAGGTCCGACTCCAGATGCACGAACGGCATGGCAGCCCGGTACCGCTGTTTGGACGGCGGCCCGAAATCGTCCAACAGCCGGCTGACGGGCTTCTCGGCCTCCTCGTAGGTACAGGCCGAGGTGCCGTGCTGCTGCATTCGGCCCAACAGCCACAGCAGAAGCAGGGGCTTGTGCGGATACCGCTCCCCGCCGCCTCGGGGAGCCATGCGCAGGGACGCAAGTCTTTCCAGGAACTCCTCCCGCTGCACAGATCGAGTCTCCCAAGAGGTCGGGGTCGGTGTCAGGCGGTTGAGTCGCGGATTTATCCCACCCGCGGCGTATAACCAATCCGGACGACGATGTAAGGAGCCGCAAAGTTGACTATCCCGGACGATATTGCCCGCTATTTGGCCGCGCCGATCCTTAGTCGGGCTGAGGTCCTGGCGCTCCCTTCACCGGTACCGGCAGGACCCGGTGCTTACGGCTGGTGGTTCCGCGAGTTGCCAGCGGACATCCATGTCCGAGGTTGCATCACCCGCGACGGTCTGACGCTGCTCTACGCCGGCATTAGCCCGAAGAAGCCACCCACGAACGGACGTGGACCCAGCCGCCAGACGCTGCGATCCCGCATCAAAACGCACTACACCGGAAACGCTGAGGGATCGACATTGCGCCGCAGCCTCGGCTGTCTATTGGCCACCGAGCTGGGTTTAGAGTTGCGCCGATACGGATCGGGCACCCGGCTGCATTTCGGTGCGGGCGAGCAGGATCTCTCCAAGTGGATGGACAGAAACGCCTTTGTCTCTTGGCTATCGACGCCGCAGCCTTGGCTTCTCGAAGAAGAGATCATGACAGAACTCGACCTTCCACTGAACCTAGATCAGAATCACCACAACGTGTTCCACCCGGTTTTAACGACGGCTCGGGCCGATGCGGTATTACGGGCGCGGTCGCTGCCACCTCTGCCGAATCCCGGTGTTGGGGGAAGCCGCATTCGCTAGCTCACGAGATCATTCTGCCGACAAGGTTGTACCGATCGCTTGTCGACTGCCTTAGTCGGTCAGATGGAGCCCTGGTGGGTCCTCGTACTCCCAGGAACTAAGCCTCGATCCACCGATGAAATAGGCGGACGGCGGGTGTCGGAATAAGGAAAGTGCCCTCTGAGCTGGGATGATTGGAGTTCTCACACACTAATCTGACCAGCACAAGAAAGGCACTT
>JAUPKM010000647.1 GCA_030837445.1 Actinomycetota bacterium | reverse complement strand
TACGACGTCGCGCGAACAACAGCCGGCGAACTACTCGTGGTCGCCGCGGCACTGCGGGAGAGTCTGCTTCCCGACGCGGAGGTTCTGGAGACCCTTCCGGGCTCGGACCTCGAACACCTCAACTACGCGGCGCCGTTCGACCTGGTCGAAGTGCCGGCCGCCCACTATGTGATCACCGGCGACTACGTGACCACCGAGGACGGCTCGGGGCTCGTTCACATCGCCCCGGCGTTCGGCGCCGACGACTTGGACGTGGCCCGCGGCTACGGACTGCCGGTGGTCAACCCGGTGCACGCGGACGGCCGGTTCGACGGGAGCGTCCCGCTGGTCGGCGGGATGTTCTTCAAGGACGCCGACCCGTTGCTGGTCGCCGACCTCGAGAACCGGGGTCTGCTGTTCGCGCAAGTCGAGTTCACGCACAACTATCCGCACTGCTGGCGCTGCCACACACCGCTGCTCTACTACGCGCAACCCTCCTGGTACATCCGGACGACTGCCATCAAGGAGAAGTTGCTGGCCGAGAATGAGGGCACACAGTGGTACCCGGAGACAATCAAGTGGGGCCGCTACGGAGATTGGCTGGTCAACAACGTTGACTGGGCACTGTCCCGCAATCGCTACTGGGGAACACCGCTGCCACTGTGGCGCTGCGAACAAGACCACGTCACAGCGGTGAGTTCGCTGCTCGATCTCAGCGACAAGGCTGGCCGCGACGTCGTCGGGCTGGACCCGCACCGGCCGTTCGTGGACGACATCACGATCGCCTGTGCTAGCTGCGGAGAGACCGCCCGGCGGGTGCCCGAAGTCATCGATTGCTGGTACGACTCCGGCGCCATGCCGTTCGCCCAGTTCGGCTATCCGCATCGAAACACCGAGCTTTTCCAGGCCCGCTACCCGGCAGACTTCGTGTGCGAGGCGATCGACCAGACCCGCGGTTGGTTCTACACGTTGATGGCCGTCGGAACCCTTGCCTTCGATCAGTCTGCCTACCGAAGCGTCCTCTGTCTGGGACACATTCTGGACGCCGACGGCCGGAAGATGAGCAAGCACTTGGGCAATGTGCTGGAACCCATGGCGCTGATGGACGCCCACGGGGCGGACGCCGTGCGCTGGTTCATGCTGGCGGCGGGATCGCCCTGGCAGGCGCGGCGGGTCAGCCATGAGGCCATCGACGACGTGGTCCGCCGGATCCTGTTGACCTACTGGAACACAGCCAGTTTCCAGTCCTTGTACGGCCGGACCGCCGGCTGGCAGCCGGGCGCAGATTCGCCGGACTCGTCGGAACTCAGCTCACTTGACCGGTGGGCCCGTTCAGAGGCTGCGCGGACGATCCTCGAGGTGACCGCGGCGTTGGAGAGATTCGACACGCAGGCAGCGGGACGGGCCCTATCCTCTTTCGTCGACGACCTGTCCAATTGGTACGTCCGGCGGAATCGCCGCAGGTTTTGGAACGGCGACACCGGCGCCCTGTCGACTCTGCACGAGTGTCTCCGGACCGTGACGCTGCTGATGGCACCGTTCACCCCGTTCATCACCGACAGGGTCTGGCGCGACCTGTTCGCAGCCGAAACCGGGATCGAGTCGGTGCACCTGGCGAGTTGGCCCGAAGCGACGGCCGCGGAGGTCGACGAAGAGTTGGCCGCCGATGTGGCAGCCGTCCGCCAACTGGTCGACCTTGGCCGCTCCGCCCGGGCGGAATCCGGGGTCAGAACCCGCCAGCCACTGGGTCGAGCGCTGGTCGCCTCCGATCGTTGGGCCGGACTGCCCTCGGACCTGCGGGCGCAGTTCACCGAAGAGGTGAACGTGCTGAAGGTGTCGCCGTTGGGCACCGAGGACGGCAGCTTGGTGCAGGTGTCGGTGAAACCGAACTTCCGCGCGTTGGGCAAAAGGTTCGGTAACCGCACTCCGGTGATTGCAGCTGCGCTGTCAGCGGCCGATTCAGGTCGGCTGGCGGCCGCGGTGCGAGCCACCGGCGTTGGGCAGGTCGAGTTGCCGGCCGTTCAGGACGGCGAGTCGGGCGAGAAGGTGGACCTTACCGCGAACGAAATCATCATCACTGAACGGCCGATCGAAGGTTGGTCGGTGGCGACAGCCGACGGCGCCTCGGTGGCGCTGGATCTGGAGTTGACCCCGGAACTGCAGCGACTGGGAACCGCGCGCGAGATCGTGCGCGGCCTGCAGGAAGCACGCAAGCGCGCCGGGCTGGAGGTCTCCGACCGGATCCGGGTCTCGTACCGGACGGAGGACCCGACCATCGCGCGCGTCCTTCTCGACCATCGCAGCGCGATCGCCGACGAGGTGCTTGCCGTCGAGTTCGGGCCGGGCGACACCCGCACTGGGGTGACCCTTGCGGATCTGCCGGTTGAGGTCGAGCTGCAGAAGGTCTGACTGTCGGAGGTCAGCCCACGCGGGGCGGCGGTAGGTCGATCGATGGCCCACTGGGAGCCGGCGGACCGGCCGTGGGGGGCGGAGCTGCCGTGGGGGGCGGAGCTGCAACCGGAGGCTGACCTGCTGCCGGCGGAGGCGGACCTGCGCTGGGCATTCCGGTCGGCGGCGGCTGACTCGGGGTCGGGGGGCCCGGCGGCGGAGCGAAACCGGCAGGCGGCTGGTAACCGGCGGCGGGACCTCCGGCGGCCGCGTTCGCGGTGGGACCCTGTGGCCCCGGAGCCGGCCGGTAGCCTTCGAACGGTGACACGAGCCGTCCACTCGGATCGATCAGGCCCGGGTCTATTCGCCCGGTGGGGCCACCGATCCTCATCAACAACTGCTCCAGGGCAACACGAAGATCATAGGTCTGCGCCTCGGAATGGAGCGCAGACTCATTGAGTTGTTGCCGGAGACGCTGGATCTCGCCGAGCATCTGCTCGACGCTCCATTCGACCTGGTCAAGGAAGGCGTCAACTTCCTCGACGTCGTAGCCAAGCCGCATCCGGGTCGTCGTGAAGACGACCGACCGCACATCTGTTGCCGACAATGGCCGACTGGGACGCATCGGTAGTCGACCGGCGGTGTCCTTCACCATCACATCTCCGCTTCCGCTCACGTCAGAACCTTCCGGCAATCGCGATGGCTACCTGCAACAGGATGAACAGCACGATGAACGCCAAGTCCAACGCCACTCCACCGATCTTCAATGGCGGGATGACCTTGCGCAACAGGTTCAAGGGGGGATCGGTAAGCGTGTAGACCGCCTCCGCAAACAACAGCAAGAGTCCTTTCGGTGTCCACTCGCGAGAGAATGTCTGAACGAGATCCAGTACCAATCGCGCCAACAGAACTAAGAGATACAGCCACAGGACTGTGGCAATGATCTGTCCGATACTAGACATCTACTCGACCCGCAGCCGCTCGTCAGGAACGGCCGCTAACCTCGCCGCCCACTTGCTCGCGGGCAATGTCAGTGACATCGACACCTTCCGGCGAGAGCAGGAAGACCTTCGCGGTCAACCTCTCGATCACGCCGCGCAAACCGAAGACCAGTCCTGCGGAGAAGTCGACGATCCGCTTCGCGTCAGCGTCACTCATCGATGTCAAGTCCATGATGACCGGAGATCCACTGCGGAACTCCTCGCCGATCCGGCGGGCATCGTTGTAGGTCGTCGGAAGGATCATCGGCACCCGGTAGCCGGGCGTTTCGTACACGGCAGC
>JAUPKM010000646.1 GCA_030837445.1 Actinomycetota bacterium | reverse complement strand
TCCGATCTCGCGCTTCGTTCGGGACGAAGAGGCCGTGGGTTCAAATCCCGCCACCCCGACTCGTGTTTGTGCAGGTCAGAGGCCGGTTCCGGGTTGTTCGGAACCGGCCTCTGACCTGTTGAGTGACTATCTGAGTGACTACGCGAGGGACTCGGGGCTCACCCCTCGGGGTCTGTATGATCTTGCTGGGGCCAGGATCTGTCCATCAGTTGCGAGTGCGCAGTGGGCCGAGTCTGTCTTGGCGTGAGGTCACTGGGTCGCTGGTGGGTGAGTGGTGCTTCCTCTCTGTGAGAGGAAGCACTCTGGTCCCAACGGGGGATCCTGCAATCAGCTGCGTTGATGGCTTCAGAACTGTTTGAAGGGACCCGATATTGTCGTTGGTTCTTCCATGTCGTTTACCGCATCGAAGGAGAATATTATGTCAGATTCATCTGATTCTTCGATTCAGGAAACGCAGTCTGAAGGTCCGGCACAGGGGCAGGTTCCCGGGGGTGTGCCGCAGCAGGGGTAAACTGGTAGTGAGCGATGTTCCGAACGTGTCGAGTTCCTCACTGTCGTGGTGCTCGGTGAGGGGTATTCGTCAGGGTTGGTGGATGCGGTCTTGGGCGAGTTCGGCTGCGTAGTGGTTCCAGTCGCCGCCGGCTTGGTGGACCCAGCGGACGGCGGTGGTGGGGGCGGGGAGTGTTGCGGCGAGCTGGGTGAGGGTGGCGCGACGACCGGCCTGGGCGTAGATCCCGAGCAGGCGCAGTCGTTCGCCGAGGCGGGCGGCGGTCAACGGCCGGCCGGGCAGTCCTCCGGGGAACAGCCAGGGGCTGGCGTCGGGGGTGCCGACGCCGACGTAGGGGCGGCCGTTGGCGAGCAGCTCGAGGAGGAGTCCGGCGAGGGGTTCGGGGACGGTGATCTCGCCGCGGCCGAACCGCAGCAGGACGGTGTGGTGGTCGCGGTGGATGATCTGGTCGCGGGTCATCGTGGTGATCCGGGACAGCTGCTGGCCGTAGCAGAGCAGGAGGGCGCCGGCGACGCGGTCGGTCGGGTCGAGGGTGTCGTCGTGTAGCAGCCGGGCCAGCAGGGCCCACCGCTGGTCGGGGCTGGTGGCCGGTCCGTCGCGGCGGCCTTGGCCCGGGACCGTCAGCCGGTGGGCATGGTGGTGGTCGGCGGCCCAGGTCAGGAAGTCACGCACGTCGGGCGCGGCCGGACCGGCGGTGGTGAGCCATAGATCGATCTCGCTCTGGCCGACGTCGGCCAGGGCGATGTGGCGGGAACGCAACCAGGTCAGGAACTCGACGGCGACGGCGATGCGGACGTGGGCGTTTCGGGTCGGGGTGCGTGGGCGGGGACGGGCGGCGGCCCGTCGCCGCAGCTGATGCAGGACTCGCCAGGTGGCGTAGGCCTGGACCAGTCGTCGGTCGGCGGGTTCGTCGATGCCGGCCAGCAGTCCGGTGACCCGGTGCTGCAGGCGGGCCTGGTTCTCGTCCCGATCGGGCAGCGCCCCGCTGGCGACCAGGACGTGCCGCAGGTAGTCCGCGCCTTGCCGGTGTGGGTGAGCGTCCAGGGCGTCGTGGCTGACCTCGAGCTGCCCCGTGACGATCTCGGCCAGGACGGCGGCGCCGGCCCCTTTGCGTAGCCAGTTCAGCGCGGTCCGCGGGTTGCGGGCGGCCACGATCGCCTCGAATACCGGCACGAACTCGGCCAGCATCTGGCCCGTGGCGCCGGTCAACGCGAGGGCGGCCCGTCGGCGCAGGGCGCAGAAGGCGCAGCGGGCAGGCTCGTAGAGCTTGTCCTCCCGGCCGCAGTCGCCGCACACGTGCCCGGTCATCGGGTCCGGGCCGTCGGCGCAGCCAGCGCACAGCCGCGCCGCCGGTCCGGGTGGGGCGATCAGCCGCCGGACGGTCCCGCAGCCGGCGCAGGGTCCCCGGCGCTTGAGAGCGGCGTCGTAGCAGGGGCCGCAGACCGGTCCCTCCGGCCAGCGGGCGGATGGTGGCCGGGTCTGCCCGCAGTGCGCGCAGACGGCGGTCGCCCGTGGCGTGCAGGTTGGGCAGATCGGGGTGTCGGTCTCGGCGAACGAGCATTGGCGCAGCCGACCGCAGCGGCTGCAGACCGCCTCCGGACGGCGGTAGCAGTTGGCGCAGATGTCGGGCTGGTCGTCCCGGGCCCGCACGACGATCGTGGTGGTCTTCCCGCAGATCCCGCACTGGCGATGGCCTCGGGTATGACGGCGGCAGCGTTCACAGATCGGTTGCCCGTCGCCGGTCCTGCCCGCGACGGGCTTGTCGATCCCGCATCGGGCGCAGACCCTGGTGTTGTGTCGGTGCGCGCACGGTCCGCACATCCCTCCGAGGTCGGTGCGGGTCAGTGGTCGGCCGACCACCCCGCACCCGGCGCAGGCCGGTGTCCGCAGGACGCTCGAGCCGCAGGCGATCAGTTCCTCGACCAGCCGACCGACGATCGGGGGCGCCCCCACCGCCAGGGCGTCGGGGTGAGCGTCCAACGCGGCGGCCAGGCTCCGCAGCCGGGCGAAGTGATCGGCCACCACATCGACGGCCTCAGCGATCTGCTGGACCGGCAGCGACGGTTCCGTCTGCGCCACCGCAGTGATCACCCGCCGGCGGGTGTCGGTCCCGTTGCTGGTCATGGTGTGTCCGTGACGATCCGCGCCCGCAGCGGACGCGGCGGTTGCGGTGAGGATCCTTTCGACGACGGCCCCTCGGGCGACCGGTCCACGGGGCGCCTGTCGTGACGTGACGTGGTCGCGTTCGTGGCACGGTAGGGCTCGACCAGGTCGCTCGGGGCGCAGGCCAGGATGTCGCACAACGCCGCAAGCGTGGTCAGGCTCAGCCGTTGCGGGGTTCCGGTGACCAGCCGGTAGACCTGTTCCCGGGACAGCACGACCCCACGGTCGGCCAGCAGCGGCCCCAGGTCGGTGGTGGCGAACATGTCCCGCTCGGCCATCAACCGCCGCAGATGCCAGTGGTAACCGACCCGCCTCACCGCTGGTCCTCCTCACCAGGACGAACGCCGCGACCTCGCACCGGCGCGGGGGTCGGGGCCTCGAACGCGCGGGACAGCGCGGCGCGCAGCATCCGGTTCTTCGCGTCGGTGCCGACCGAGGTGTAGATCGCCGTCGTGGACGCCCAGGAATGGCCGACCTGCTGTTGCACGAACAGCGGATCGACCCCGTCCTCGATCAAGTGGGAGACATACGAGTGCCTCAGGCAGTGGATCGACAGCACGGACGGCAGCCCGGCCGCGACCCGGACCGTGGCGAACCGTTCGTCCAGCGACCGGGCCGAGATCCGTTGCCCTCGTTCGGTCAGCCACAGCGCCGGGCACGAGGCCGCTGCCGGGTAGCGGGGCCGGACCTGGTCCAGGTACTGCGCCAGCGCCTCCGCCGCCCACGGCATCACCGTGGCCACCGACCGCCGCCGCGGCGGCGAACCCCGCATCGCCTTGCCGTACCGCACCGCCACCACCCCGAACCGGCCCAGTTCCGGAGCGGCGGGGTTGGCGGTGAAGTCCTCCACCTCCAGCATCGCCGCCTCCCGCCGGCGCAGTCCCCACCCGTAGACCACCTTGAACAGCGCCGAGTCCCGGAATGCCGTCAGCCAGCCCTTGCGGCCCCCGCCGGACAGCTGCTCGACCCGCTCGTCGGCGGCGTCGAAGAACGCCTGCAACTCGTTGCGGGACAACGGCCGCCGGTCCGGGCGGCCCTCGTAGTCCGCGGCGTGCACCGCCAGGTTGTCCCGGTGACACACCTGGACCGGGACCGCACCCACCCGGACCCGGCATGCCTCGGCCCACCCGTACCGGGGGTCGCAGACGTAGTCCAGGAACCCGGCCACCGCGCCCTGATAGCCACGCACCGTCGAGTACGCCCAACCCCCGTCGGCGACCCAGGCCTCGAACGATCCCGACGTCCACGACCAGGGCCAGGACCCCGAGTAGGCCACGAACCGGCGCACCACCTGCGCCCGGCCCCGGATGATCCCCTCCGACAGGCGACGGGACCGCTGCTGACGGTCCCAGCCCGCGAGCATCTCCTCGAACAACCTCTGCTCGACCCGCAGCGGCGTCGCCCCGCCCGCCAGCATCAGCGCGGTCGAGCCCGTCCGGCCCGACCCGTCCACCCTTGCCCGGCCTTCCCGCCCCCGTGAGGCATCAGACGCCTCACCGTGGCATACGATGCAACATCACCAGATGACACATCGTGGCACCAGTTGCAACAGCCCGCAATCACCGCAGCTCACACCGCGTGTCACCACAGTCAGCTGACGCTCCGGTTGCGACGTCGGAACCCCAACCCCTTCAACGCCAACGACTACGCGATCCGCCGAATGCCTGTCACGGTTGCATCTGATGCAACTCCGCCCACTTCGGGCAGGTTCCCGGGGGTGTGCCGCAGCAGGGGTACGGGCAGGTTCCCGGGGGTGTGCCGCAGCAGGGATACGGTACGGTCAACCAGCAGTCGGTAATCGTTGTTCAGAACTCGAATTCTCAGCTTCCTCTAGGAGCTCAGAAGAGCGTATTGGTAGCGTACGCTTTTTGGCTTGTCGGGATTTTTGGAATCCTCGGATTGCAGCATTTCTATCTGGGTAAGACGGGTAGGGGTTTGTTGTGGTTGTTCACCGGTGGGCTACTCTCTA
>JAUPKM010000645.1 GCA_030837445.1 Actinomycetota bacterium | reverse complement strand
GTGCTGGTGCAGAAGTGGGTCCACGACCTCGCTGCGTTCGAGGCCCTGCCGGTGGCCGCTCAGCAAGACGTGATCGGGCGCACCAAACCCGACAGTGTGCAACTCCCCGACGATGTGATGCCGGTGACTTCTCACGTCAGCCGCAACACCATCACAGACGACGAGGGTCACGAGCGGCACATCTTCCGTCGCAACACACCCTTCGCTGACCTGCACGAAGTTGGCACAGTGTTCATCGGAGCGTCCCGCGAACCGGCCCGGCTCGACCTCATGTGGGATCGGATGTTCGGCGTCTCCGACGACGGACTCCACGATGAACTGACGCGCTATTCCACGCCGGTGACCGGCTCCTACTACTTCGTGCCGGCGATGACTGAACTGACCGCCGTCTTAGGCTCCATCGGCGACGATGAGGACTCGGCGGACGATCCCGAGGCGGCGGCATCGTCGGCGGGTGAGCCGGCGGGGGCGGCCTCGGCCGCGTCGTCGGGGGCGGAAGCGGCCTCGGGTCCTGCCGGCAGCGACCTGGGGATCGGTTCCCTGCTCGGCCGCGACTGACGGCGCCAGTGCCGAAAGGCGGCCTCGTCTCACAGGCGCTGCACGGCGCGACTGCGGCCTCTTCTCCCGCTTTTCGTTACTGCGGGCCACGCCCGCTGTCCCAGGCCATACTCGACTTATGCAGACAAGTGCAGCCAGGCGGTGGCGAGGCCTCGGGCTGATCGTCGCCGGCGCCCTCGCTCTCGCCGGTTGCGGCCGCCTCGACCAGTTGACCTACCAACCGGCCACCACCCCTGAGCAGTGGTGTCAGCAGCGACCGTGTGTCGAGGTGGGCGACACAGTCTGGACAGAACCGCTGGGATCGTTCCTCGTCTTCACGCTGGCGGCCCTGTGGGTTGCAGCCGGCATCTACTTCCTCGCGACCCGGCGAGGCCAACGCTCGCGCGCCTGGCTCGGCGTCGCTCTCGTGCTCGGCGGCATCGGTGCCGCGCAGGCGGGTATCAGCTATCAGGCGTTCAGTTACGTCCTCAAGTGCGAGGGCCGTGAACTGTGTGTCCTGACGAACGGTTTCGAGGTCGGCTACAGCGTCACGCAGGCGCTCTCGGTCAGCGCGATGCTCACTGCGGTCGCGTTTGCCTGCGCGGCGGCGGGGTTGCGTCGCGGCCTGATCTGGTACGCGGGGATCAACGCCGCCGTCTACGTCGTCGTGTCGATCGCCGGGGTGCTACTTCCCAGCGCCGTGCTGCTCTCATTCAGTGTGCTCATGTTGTTCGCCCTGCCAGGGATCGTCATCGTGATTGTGGTGGCCGCGCGTCGCTACCGGCAGACCCGGGATCCGATGGATCGGTCGCTGGTGGTCGCAGCGGTCCTGCTGGTGGCGGTACAGATCGCCTACTTCGGCTACTACGCGGCCGGCATCACGGCGACCCTGTACGACGGCGGCCGCGGCTTCTACTTCTCCGAGAACGATGTGCTGCACGTGGGGATGATCCTCTGGCTCGGCTACGTGGTGTTCGTCGTCGGTAAGCACCTGCGGGACAACGTTGTGGCGAGCGAGTAGCCCGATGTCTTGCGGACGTGCTGCGGTTGGTCGGTCGTGAGATGCCAGGACAAGGAGAGCGGTGAACATCAACCTGATCGGGATGCGCGGCGTCGGCAAGTCCAACGTTGCCCGCCGGCTGTCGGTTCTCAGCAAGCGACCGGTGATGTCCACTGACACCTTGATCGAGTACGAGGCGGGGGTGACCATCGCGGAGTTCGTCGCCGCACACAACGGCGATTGGCGGGCGTTCCGCGATGCCGAGTTCGAGGTGCTCGGGCGACTGTCGAAAATGGACGACCTCATCGTCGACTGTGGCGGCGGAGTGATCGTCGACCTCGAGGATGATGGCGAGGAGAGTTTCAGCAGTCGGAAGGTTGGCTTGCTGCGGTCGGCCGGACCGGTGGTCTGGCTCGCCGGTGACATACCTCGGCTGGCAGCCAAGACGGCAGCCGACTCGACGCGACCGTCGCTTCACGCCCGGCTCGACGCCGAGCAGGTGATGCGGCGGCGGGAGCCGTTCTATCAGCGGGCAGCGGATGTTCGCTATTTCGTCGAGCGTGGTGATCGGCAGCAGGTCGCCGCGGCGATCGCCGAGCAGTTCGGCCTGGTCGCCTCAGCCAGGGCGTCGGTGACGACGCCTGAGGAACTGGGTCCGATCGGCTAGCTCCGGCCCATCACGACGGCGAGTTCGACCGCCCGTGGTTGATCCCACGGAGGCTTCATGGCAAGTATTATTCACGGACCTCGATTGTGGTTTCGGCCGCGTCTCCACGACTTTGAGCGGGTCCAGTTCGATGGTGGGGCCGACGGAACCTGATCGGACTAGCATGAGGGCAGGCATTGCGTCACATCCGAAGGGGTTGGTATGTCGACTTCTCGGTGGCGCGCGCTCTCGGTTTCGCTGATTGTCGTCGGCGTCGTCGCCTGCCTTATCGAGAGTCTGCTCGGGCGGTCCCGCGCCCCCGGTGCCGCGCTTTCTGGGCTCTACACCCTGGTGATGCTGCTGACCTTGGGCTCGATGATCCTGTCGCTGGTGCGGATGCGGCCCTGGGCACGCCCGGCGTGGGTAGCCCTGACGGTGGTCTTGTCGCTGTCGTTCGCCGGGGTCAGCTACCGGCAGTTCGTACTCGGGGGAGTGCGGTCGATCGACCTATCGTCGCCGACCCCCGTGGATGCTCTGTACGCGGCCATCTATGGTGTCACGCTGATCTCGCTGGTGTACATGATCAGGCGTGTGAAGCGCCGTGCGGAGCCGATGTGGTTCCTCGATGCGGCGATCACCTTCGTGGGTGTCGCGGCGGTCGGCAGCCAAATCATCCTGGTCACGATGTACGCCCGGAACGGTGCCGACTGGGCATTCTGGTTGCAGACGTTCTATCTGCTGGTGAACGCCGGACTCATCGCCCTGGCGATCCGCTTGTGGTTGGCCACCAGCCGGGTTGCCAACCGCGGCCTTCGGATCGGCCTTGCCGCGCTGGTGATCTTCGTGCTCAACGACGTCGTGAGCACAGCGATGATTATCAACCGAGTGGAGACCGGCGTCCGGGACGGGATCTACATCGGCATCAACCTGCTCGCGATCGCCATGATCGCCGCCTCGATCTGCGATCCGACGTCGGTCAACGCGCCCGCGGCCACCCCGCACGAAAGTCGACTGTCGACGTTGCGCACCGTGGTTCCAACGGTGCTGGTCGTCGTGCTGGTCGGTGTGATCGTGGTGTCGTGGCCGGGCCTTCCCACCTCGGGCTGGGTGGTTCGCACCGCCAGCGCGGCAACCCTGACGCTGCTACTCGCTGCCCGCAGTGCGGCCTTGGTCGGCGCCTACCGACAGACGTTGAGGCGCGAGGAGGTATTGCGGGTGTCGGGTGTGGCCATCAATCACGCCGAGTCTGACGAGGAGATTGACCAGCAGTTCGCACGCGGGCTCGCCCGGCTGTTGCCGGAGGACAGACCCACCTTCAGCTGGCGCCCCGCTGCCTCGGTGCCCGCCCCGGATCCCGGCGCCCGCCCCGCTCCTTCGGCCCTCGCCCCGGATCCCGGCGCCGCCCCGGAAGGTGACGTCCCAGTCCCAGTCCCAGTCGGCAACGTCGAGTACCTCGCGGTGGAACGGGCAGGGGAGGAGACTTTGACCGTTGCGCTGAGCACCCCGTTGATGCTGGATCCGCTCGACTGGACCGCTGTCGAGTCCCTCGCCGACGTGGCAGCGGCGGCCAGGCTGCGAGAGCATCTGCGAGCCGAGCGGGAGTCGGCCGCCGAGATCGCGCGAGCATCGATGCTGATGGCTGGGTCCCAAGACATGGTGGTTCTGCTGGATCCCGATGGGCGAATCAAGATGGCGGCCGGCGCGGTCGGCCTGCTGACGTCGCACTCCGCTGACCACTGGCACCGCCGCGGGCTCGATGAGTTGTTTGCCGATTCGGCGATCGTCGAGTCCCTCGTGCGCCAATCCTCGCCGGGACGCGCGCGGGTGCAGGCCGAGATCGTCGGCCGAGAGGTGAAGGTTGAGGTGACGGTCGAGCGTTCGGCGGACGGAGAAGTGTCGGTGGCGCTGCACGACGTCACGGAGCGGGTGCGGCTGGCCGACGAACTCGAGTACAGCGCCAGCCACGATGCCTTGACAGGCCTGCCCAACCGTGCGAATCTCGCCGCCCTGCTGGCCGATGCCGAACTCTCCTGGCGGCAGCGGGGTGAACGGTTCGGCGTCGCGTTCATCGACATAGACGACTTCAAGATGGTCAACGACTCGCTTGGCCACCCGTTCGGCGATCAACTGCTGATCGGGCTGGGGGAGCGGTTCGCGATGGCGGCGGGTCAGCGCGGGACAGTGGTGCGGCTGGGAGGTGACGAATTTGCGGTGGTAATGCGGCCGACCGACCCGGAGGACGCCATGACCGTCGCGCAGTCCCTGTTGGACAGTCTCCGCACACCGGTGGTCGTCGAGGGCGTCGAAATCGTTGTCCGCGCATCCTGCGGAGTGGCTGTGGTCGATGTCGAGCAGAGCACGGGCGATCTCCTCCTACAGGCCGCGGACCTGGCGCTGTACGACGCCCGGGAGCGTGGAAAGGGTGGCATCGCGCTCTACCAGGCGGAGCTCAAAGAGGTGGCGGTGCGCAGGCTCGCCGAGGCGACCGCCGTGACTGAGGCCGCCCGGAGCCAGCAGTTCCGCTTCGACTTCCAACCCGTGATCGATGTGCCGCGCAATCACGTCGTCGCGGTTGAGGCACTGATGAGGTGGGATGCCGGCGGCGCGTATGCGACACCCGACGCATTCATCCCGGTGGCGGAGTCCCTGGGCGAGTTGACGAGGATCATGACCACCCTGCTGCCGAGTGCGCTCGCGCAGGTGGCTGCGATGCGGGAGGTGCAAGCGGACCTGAAGGTGGCCTTCAACATGCATGCAGCGGCCATGGTAGATGCTGACTTCGAAGGTTGGCTCGCGCAGGCCGTTGCGGACGCGGGTCTTCCGAATTCAGCCATCATCATCGAGGTCAGCGAGCGATCGCTGATGCCGGCGCAGGCCAGCGGTCACCTGACCCGGCTGCGCGATGCCGGGATGGCCGTGTGGATCGACGACTTCGGCACCGGCTGGTCGAACCTCTCGTATCTGGAACGATTGCCGGTCACTGGCGTGAAGTTGGCGCGGGAACTCGTCTTTGATCGGGAAGGCAATGCGAAACGGGACCTCGTCCGGGCAGTGGTGTCACTGTCCGATGCGATGGGGTTCACGGTTGTTGCCGAGGGCGTGGAGACGACTGCGCAGGGCCAGTCCCTCACCGAATTGGGCGTTGACCTGGTTCAGGGATACCTGTTGGCTCGACCCATGCCGCGCGATGAACTCGTCAGCTGGCTGGGTCAGCGGGTGAGCTGAGCTCTGAGGCTCCGGAAGGCCGCTGCCAACCGGCATCTTGCGGACTGATGCCCGCTGGCGGCGGTGGCGATTTCGCCAGCGTGTGCGTTGAATGCGGAATCGCCACGCTGAGTGCACAGGCCGACGCAATTAGGTCCGGCGGCGGTGGCCACCGCCCCGCAATCGAGCCCGCAGGTCGGTGGCTACCGCCCCGATTGGGCGTCAACGATCGCGGCAAGCATCAGCGCGCTCACGCGGAGCCGCGCCGCGACCGGGTCTGGGCCGCCGCCACACAGTGCTCGGCCCACCCTGAGCGCGGGCCCGCTGAGCACGTCAGCGTGGCCAAGCTGGGTCACGACGACATGAGAGGCCGTCGGCGCGGCCGCGGCGAAGACCTCGTGGTTCACGGCGGTCGGCGCGCAGGACCCGCCTCGCCCGGCACCGATGATGAGGGTCGGCAGGTCGAACGATGCGGGTCGGGCGCACGCGTCGGGACCGGGGGGCCGTCGTCCGGCGCCGTCGACCGGGTCGACCAGGATCAGGCCGGCAAGCATCGGCGTGTCTTGCGCAGGCGAAACTAGGTCACCCGAGTCCCAGGCTCGGGCCGGTTCGCCCCTGTCCGCCGGTGGGGAGAGTGCTGCGGTACCAAGGTCGCGGGTGGCGAGCAGTTCGGCGCAGCGCCATGCGGCCTGCCCCCCTCGTGAGTGCCCGCCAAGCCAGATCGGCACCGAAGTGCGGGTGGTCCGCAGTGAAGTCACAAACTCTCGAGCGCGGACCGCCTCGTCGACGGGGCTGAAGCCACCGCTCAGAGCACGCCACCCCCGGCGATACAAACGCGGGACCACCACCTCTAGGCCGGCGTCCTGCAGAGGGGTCAGGAGAGCGCGGAAACTGCTGGGTGCTGTCATGAAGCCCGGCAGAAAGACCAAGGTGCCACAGATGCGTGACGTGCCTGGCGTTGAGCCGGGAGCATTCACAAGCCGAGTCTGTCAGCTTGGTCAGGGAGCGCGGCATGGAGTGGTCCTGCGCCCGGCCATCGACCTTGCGCGACAGGGGCGGCGGAGACGAGAGGCAACTGAAGCCGCGGGCGGCGGCAGAGCCGGCTCGGCTAGCGTCGGGTGCATGGAACCCAGTCCCGGGCCGACACCTGAGCCGGACCCCGACCCGGACCTTGAGTCGAAGGCTGGGCCGACGGCCAGGCCGGAAGCAGATTCGGAATCGACCAGCCGCCGCATTCAGGTGCGGCGCCTGCCCTGGACCCCGTACCTGCTGATCGCGCTCGGTGTTGTGCTCATCCCGTGGACCATCTTTCTGACCATTACGCAAGGAGATTTCGGGGTGGCGGGCGACCTGCGGCTGGCCAAGGCAGGGATGGTGACGACGGCGCTGCTGCTGGCGATCTCGACTGCCGGGGCGTTGGCGGCGGGTTCTGAATGGTCGGGGCCGCTGGCGATGGCGTCGATGACCTTCTGGGGAGGGCTCGGCGTCAACGGTTTGATCGCCGTGCCGGTCAGTTGGCGGGTCGTGCCCCCCAGTTTCGCGGTCCCGTTCTGGCTCGCGGCGGTCGCCGTCCTGACCTGCGGCCTGGTGCTCTGGCATGTGATGAAACGGCGGGTCTGGCGCCGCCCATTTGCCCGCGCCCTGGCAATCATCATGCTGGCGTGCGCTGCTGCGCTGCTGCTGATCGTGTGGCTGAGTCCTGCGGGACCCAAACATGTAATCGTGCACAACGGGTCCTACTCCTGGGACCTGCTGGACGTGATGGAGACGATTGCGTTGCTCGGAGCCGGTTTCGCGTTGCTGCGGGGGTGGCCCAGATGGGGCGTCATCTTCGGCTCCGGTGGGGCGGTGCTGTTCGCCGGCGATGCCTGGTACAACGTCATGCTCTCCAAGGGCCTGGCGTTCTACGAGTCGCTCGTGTTCCTGGTGATCGGCGAGTTGCCTTCCTGCGCGCTGTGTCTGGTAGCGATGGTCGCGGCGCAGCGGGCGATGGTGCAACGACACCCGTTGCGCCGCCAGCAGCAGGCATTGACTCCGGTCACCGCACTAGGGCCATGAGCGACCTCCAGGATCGGCACGGTGTGGCGACATTGGCTGGCAGTTCGTGAACCGGGTGTGGCCGCCTCTCCGCGGGTAGGCTGCGGGGGCACTGTCCACCCACCGATCGACTACCACTGGAGGTACCCGGATGAGCGATGAAGACGAAGTGACAGTCGTGTCCAGCGAGACCGATTTTGTCAATGAGGACGGCGACCTTGTCACAGATGAGCTCACCGAAGCCGTTGACGCGGTTGGCAATGTGCTGGCCGTCGACGAGCTGATCACGATCCAATCCGAGGATGGCAGCGCCGCCTTTGATGAGGTCACGGCGGTTGCCGACGAGGACGGAAACCTGGTCGTGGTGGACGAGGTGGCCGGGGTAGTCGACGCCGACGGAAACGCCGTCGTCGTGGAGGAGTCCCTCGACGACGAGTGATCGTTGCGGCGTGGGGGAGGGACGACACAGCAGCAGTCGGACCGACCCCACGCCTGGATCGCCCAGCAACAGCCGCCCGTCGCCGGCGCCACCACCCCGCCCCGGCGCCACCGCCCGCCCGCCGGGTAGGCACCCCAGAGCCGGCGCCCGCCTTGAGGCCGACCTACCCCCAGGGCGTGACCGAGATCTT
>JAUPKM010000099.1 GCA_030837445.1 Actinomycetota bacterium | reverse complement strand
GATAGGCCCCGCTCCAGGAGCCACTCCTGCAGCGAGTGCAACTCGATCGGATCTTTCATCGGAACGACAACGGCGCAGATGCGCTCGCCCAATCGCTCGTCTGGCTGGCCGATGACGGCAACGCGTCGAACCCCCGGGTGAGCCGAGATCGCATCTTCGATCGGGATGGGCGAGATGTTGACGCCACCGCGGATGATCAGGTCCTTGATGCGTCCGCTAAGGCGAAGGAAGCCTTCGTCATCGAGACGCGCCAGGTCTCCTGTGCGAAAGTAGCCATCCTCCGTGAGCAGTTCTCGATACATCTCGTCTTGACCCAGGTAGCCGATGAAGACCCCCGGTCCACGCATTGCGAGTTCGCCCACGCCGCCCGTGACCCCCTCAGCAGGAAGAATGGTGAGCTCAAGTCCTGGCAGTGGGTAGCCCGCCGAATGAGCCACGGTTTCGGCGGGGGTGCCTGGTGGACAGGTTGTGACGCCGCCCTCGGTCATGCCCCACAGAACCGTGACGAAGGTGTCTGGCGCCTGTAGCGCCGCCTCCTCGATCAGCGAGGCCGGGACCGGCGCCCCTCCACAGAGGAACGACGTGAGAGAGCCCATCTTCGGCGAGCCTGCATACCAGGGAGCGTCGAGCAGGTCTTTGAGGAAGGGCGTGGCAGCCGCGGTGAACTGACATGAGTGCCGGTCGATCGCCGCCAAGGCGGCCTCGGGAGCCCAATGGTCCTGGAGAACGAGATGCGCTCCGAGGAACAGCGATAGGCGGCCCCCGTGCCAGGCGCCGACGCTGTGCCCGAGAGGTGAGGGCATAAAGATCGCCGTATCCGCGCTGAGCGCGTAGCGCTCGGCGAAGGTGATGTTGACGGCGGCGAGCGTGTCGATCGTGTGCATGACGGCCTTGGGGAGGCCAGTCGTGCTAGACGTGAACATGAGGTGCTCGAGGTAAGCCGGGTGGATAGGAGCATCGTCGCCCGTCGTTTGCGCTGTCCACTCCATTGCGCCGCCGGGGTCAAAGACCGCCACGGCCACCGCGTACGGTGAAGACGCGGCTGCCAGCGAAGCGAACTCCCCGGTCGCACGGCTTCGGTGGGCGGCGGCGGCGATGACTGCTCTCGCACCCACGTGCTCGCAGATGTAGGCCAACGTCCGCGGATCAGTGTTGATCGGCAAGGTGGCCGGAATGGCGTGAAGCTGAAGGCAGGCAAGAAGAGCTACCTGCCACTCGACGCAGTTCGGCAGGTAGACGAGGACGGCCTGCCGGGGCTGCACTCCCTGCTGTGCGAGGTCATCCGCTAGCAAACGGGCGCGTTCCCAGAGCTCGGATCGTGTGAGGGAGCGGCCGCGATCGTCGGTGACGGATGGCACATCGGGACTGGCCGCCACGTGTTCAGCGAAACGCGTCTCAAGCCGCACGCCGGGCCACCACCCTTGACTGCGGTAGTGATCCTCGCGTGCAGATTCTTCAGCGGAGAAGGCCGTCGGTGCCGTCACAGGAGGATCGTGCCCAGCGCTCGAACGGTTGTCAAGAGACTGACGTCGTTTTTTTTCTTTTCTGAGTCGCTTTTCGCTACTATGCGTCCGTGTCGAGCACATCCACCACGGCCAGCGGGCCCACGGTCCCAACCACTCCCAAGGGAAAGAGGACCTACGCCCACCTGCTCGAAGTCGGGCGGGAAGTCTTTGCTCGCGACGGGTACGTGAGCATGCGCATGAGCGACGTCGCCTCCGAGGCGGGCATCTCCCTGGGTGGCCTCTACCGCTACTTCGCCAACAAGGAGGATCTGTTCGCCGGGGTTATCGCTGATTTGCACGAGCGACTCTTCGCAGCGAGCACGACCACCTCGCACCTGTTTCGCACCGATCCGCAGCAGGCCCTCCTTGAGTCGAATCGCGGCTACCTGGCGCTGTACGCAGAGAACCGCGAAGTGATGCGCGCCTTCATGCAGGCCGCACATGTCGACGATCGATTCCGGGACATCTGGAATCAGATGCGCCAACGTCACGTGGATCGCTTCGCCGACGCGGCCAATTCCGTTCACGGGATATCCGAAGTAGACGGTGTCAACGTAAGGGTGATGACGGAGGCCGTGGCCTGCATGGTCGAGCAAGCGGCCTACGTGTGGTTCGCGCAGAGCAATCTGAGCGACCGCGACATGGACGTCGACACGGCCGCACGCGCCGCGACGCTCATCTGGTACGAGGCCTTTTTCGGTCGCTAGGGATAGACCCCCGGCAAGCGGTCCTGCAGTTCCCCCGCGACCGCGATGAGGGTCAGGTCACTTCCCCTCTGCCCCACCAGCTGGATTCCCATTGGCAAGCCCGCGTCCTCCATCGCTGGAACGGCCACGACTGGATGGCCCGTGAGGTTTGCGAACGCCGTGTTTCGACACAGTTCGGTATCTCGATCACGCCATTCGCCGTCAATGAGGACCCATGGGTCGTAGGCGGGCGGCGCCGGGAAGGCGACTCCCCGCATGAGGATCACGTCCACCTCAGCCAAGAGTCCATCGACTCTGGCCGTGAGCACTTCGGCGAACGAACGTGCGTCCTCATACTGTGCGGATGTCACGGCCGCAGCCTCCGACAAGCGGTCCCTCACATACGGTGTGTACAGATCCCGTCGATCTTCGAACTGCCGGTGGTACTGCGCTGCTTCGTAACCCATGATGGTGAAGTTGGCGCCAAGCGACTCTGGAAGGCCGTCCACGTGAACAGGAACGACACACGCGCCGGCCAGCCGAAGAGTCGCGACCACGCGGTCAACTGCTTCCCTGGCTGAGGGATCGCTTGGACCATCCACGGAGAGCAGGCCGACCTTGAGCTGGTCCAGGTGGCCCGAGGTGTTCAACTGATCCGCTGACCCCGGGACGAGGGCCATGAAGAGCGGGATGAGATCGGCAGCGTGGCGAGCCATGGGTCCAACAACGTCAAGCGTGGGGGAAAGCGGGATCACCCCTTCAGTCGACACCGTGCCCCGCGTTGGCTTGAGTCCCGCGACCCCGCACAGGTTGGCTGGGATGCGGATGGAGCCGGCCGTGTCCGATCCGAGTGCGCCCAGGCAGAAGCCAGCGGCGAGGGCGGCTGCCGGGCCGCCGGAGGATCCTCCAACCATCCGGGACAGGTCCCACGGGTTGCGCGTGGGCTCGGTGGTGCCGCCGTAGGCAAACTCGTGGGTGTTGGCCTTGCCCAGGAGGACGGCCCCCGCGGCTTTCAGGGCGAGCCATGCGGGGGCGCTCGCTCCCGGGACGTTGCCTACCAGGACTCTGCTGCCCGCGGTTGTGGGAATCCCCTCGACGTCGATCAGATCCTTCACGACGACCGGGATGCCGAGAAGCGGCGCACTCTCACCAGCGCGCAGTCGACGGTCGGCTTCATCTGCCTGCTGCCGGGCCATGTCGACCGTCATGGTGACCATCGCACGCACGTCAGGCTCGGTCTTCTCCATGATCGACAAGTGCCGATCCAGGAGCTCGCGGGCGGTAAGCGTGCCTTGCTGCAACGCTTCCCGCGCCTCAACCAACGGATGACGCGTGCTCATGCGGCCCCAACTCCGATGAGCGACTGCTGCAGGTCTAATCGCCCGGACAACTCGTCGGCACTGCCTCGATACGCAACTTCGCCGTCCACCAGGACCACGCACGCTTGGGCCACACGAAGGGCGAACCGCAGGTTCTGCTCAACCAGCAAGACGGAGGGTGCGTCCGGCTCAGCAGTGATGCGACCCAGCAGCTCGGCGATCTCACCGACGATCGACGGAGCCAGTCCCTCTGTAGGCTCGTCAAGAAGCAGGAGAATGGGATTTGTACTCAGAGCGCGAGCAATGACGAGCAACTGCTGCTCTCCACCACTGAGTTGATTGCCCATAGCCTTCGAGCGCCGGCCCAAGACCGGGAACAGGTCCATGAGCCGTGCCGGACTCCACGCCACTGTTCCATCAATGCCGGGGCGCGCCGCGATCTCCAGATGCTCGCGGACTGTCAGACTCCGAAACACCTGGCGAGACTCCGGGACGTATCCCAAGCCCGCCCTCGCTCGAGCGGCCGAGTCAAGCCCCGACATCTCCACGCCGCGCAGCCGCACCGAACCGGACCGCCTGGGCAGGATGCCCATGATTGCCTTGATGGTGCTGCTCTTCCCCATTCCATTTCGTCCCAACAGGGCGACCGTAGATCCCTGCGGCACTTCGAGATCGATCCCGTGCAGGACGGGCGTTGCGTCGTATCCGCCACGCAGGTCGGATACCTCGAGGATCGCGTCACTGGGCACCGAGGTAGACCTCCTCGACGAATGGGTTCTTGGCGATTGCCTCGGGCGTGTCGTCCGCGACCATCTTCCCCTGATGCATAACGAGTACGCGGTGCGACCAACCCATGACCATCGCCATGTCATGCGCGACGAATACGACCGCCGTCGTTGGATCAAGTTCACGAATGCGCGCACGAAGGTCGTCACACTCCGACGCCGTCAACCCCACGTTCGGCTCGTCGAGCAGAAGTAGCTTGGGCTCGGAGGATACTGCCAGCGCAAGTTCCAGGCGCCGTTGCGCTCCGTAGGACATCTCATCCGGCAGTGAGGAACCCTCATGGCGGCCGAGGTTCCACACGTCCAACAGATGGTCGACGCGAGCAGCGAGCGCCTTGTCACTGTGCCAGGAGCGAAGGACGCTCCAGCGACTCCGCTGCCGGCACGCGAGAGTCAGTTGTTCGCGAACTGTCAGATCGGGGAACAGACTGGATGTCTGAAATGAGCGGGAGATTCCTGCGCGGTACCTCTGGTCGGGACGTAGGGGAGTGATGTCCTTCCCGAGCAGGGAGACCGTGCCCGCCGACACCGACACCTGCCCGCCGATGATGTTGAACAGGGTGCTCTTACCCGCCCCATTCGGACCGATGATTCCGATCCACTCACCAGGAGCAAGCGACAGGCTCACCCCATCAACTGCCTTGACGCCCCCGTACGACCGAGCGACGTCGTTCAACTCAAGCAGCGGCATCTGACACCTCGCGATGACGCATGCCGCGCACGGCCTCAGCGAGACGGCCTCGGTACCGATTCAGCAGCGCTGTCACCACGAAGATGACACCGATGATCAGCGGCGCGCGCTGTTCGTTCCACTGGCTCGCGTAATACGTCAGGAGAGTGACGATGATCCCTCCGATGAAGGCCCCGTAACGAGTCCCGCTTCCGCCGATGATCACCATGAGAACCAGGAGTCCCGAGGCGGCCAGTCCGAGGTTCGTCGGAGCGATCAGACCAGCTTGGAAGGCGAACAGTGCTCCGGCCACACCCGTCAGCGTCCCTGAGAGAACGAGCGCCGTGAGCCGATAGCGCCAGACGTTGTACCCCAGGACGGCCATCCGCACCTCGTTCTCGCGAGTACCCCGGATAGCTGATCCAAGTGGCGAAGTCACGATTCGGCGAATGACGAACATCATCAGCACGGCGATGACGAGCACGAACTGGTAGAAGGTCCCGTTCGTCCACTTCTCGCCCAGACCAAGGGCTGGCAGGTAGATGCCCGTGACGGACTCGGAGTAGGACGTCTTCAGGAAGCTCCATTGCTGGGCGATGTTCGCAACCATCTGACCCAAGGCCAAGGTAACCAGGATGAAATAGAGTCCTCGAGCGCGAAGTGCGATTAGGCCGAACACGGCCGACGCGAGAGCGGCCCCCACGATGGCTGCGGCGATCAGTATCCAGAAGGACTCGATGCCGTTGCGGACCATGAGGATGCCGACGGTGTATCCGCCCACTCCGAAGAGGGCAGCGTTCCCGAGTGAATACAAGCCTGCCTGACCGTAGGCAAGGTCCAGGCTTGCGGCCGCCATTCCAAAGATCAGCGCCCGCGTGGCAAGACTCTGCTGCTGAGTGGTCAACAGGAACGGGAGCAAGAAGGCACCCGCGATGACGACTACCACGGCCAATGGGCGTCGAAGACGCTCCCAAGTAGTAGTCATGAGGCCCTGCCACTGATTCCGGTCGGACGGATCACCAGCACTGCGACCATCAATGCGTAGAGCACAACGACCGCCATATCTGGGAAGAGGAACCGCGAGACAGAATCCAGCAACCCGATGAGCAACGCCGCGAAGATCGTGCCGGAAACTGACCCGACGCCGCCGACAACGACCACGATCAGTGCAAGCAGCAGGATCTGCATGGGCTGATCGGAGCTGGCTCCGAGCACCAGTCCCCCAACTCCACCCGCGATGCCAGCCACAGCGGAGCCGAGCACGAAGACCGCGACAACAACGAGATTCAGGTTGATGCCAAGCGCCCGGGTCATGGTCGGGTCGTCCATTCCTGCACGGACGATCGCGCCGATCCGGGTCTTGTCCTGCACGTACCAAAGAAGGACGGCGATCCCGAAGCCGACGACCGCGATGGCAAGCCGTCCCACCGGGATGGCGACGACCCCAAGTTGGACCGAGCCCGCCAGCCAGGAGACATCGAATGGCGGCTTGGCGACTGGCCCCCATATCCATTGGGCGACATTAGCCATGATGTAGATCAGACCGAACGACAGAAGTATCTGCTCATTGGGGCTGCGGGGCACCAGTCGGAAGAGTCGTTCGAATGCGAGCCCTAGGACGGCACAGGCGACAGCGGCCATCGCAACAGCCAAGGGGAAGGGCCAGCCCATGAGCATGCCGAACGTCCATGTGACGTAGGCGCCCGCCATGTACACGGCGCCGTGGGCGAGATTCAGCACGCCCACGGCGCCGAGGAGCAGGGCGAGTCCTGATCCGATCAGGAACAGGACCGCACCCAGCGCCAATCCATTTGCAATGACCTGCACGTTGGTGTTAACCCACGTTCTCGTAGGTCTTGATGGGCTCCCACTCGTAGCGACCGTCGGCTCCCTTGGTCGCCTTCACAACGACGCGGTTCGAGACGGCCATGCCATCCGCGCTGTAACGGGCAGCTCCGATCACGGTGTCCAGCGGCAGATCGGCGAGAGCCGTCCGAAGGCCCTGAGTCGTGGCGTCGCCACAGTCCGCATCGAGGGCAGTCACGATGTTCCGCCCGACCTGGTATGCGAATGCCGTGGTCTGGTTCGGGATTGCGCCATCGTTCGCTGCAGCGTAGGCCTCAGTGAATGCAGCGTTAGCCGGGTTGTCCAGCAGGTGGTTGTACTCGTTGAGCCCGACTTCGCCCTGGACCTGATCGCCCATCTCCTGGTATGTGGGATCGAAGATGCCCTGGAAGAGGAGCAGCGGGACCTTAATGCCCAGGTTGCGGTACTCCTTGATGAACGCCGCCGCGTCGCTCGGCACAAGCCACATGGCCAGCGCATCGACATTCTGGTCCAACTTCGTTGCGTACTGCAGCATGTCGGTTGTGCCGAGAGGCACCCACTGCTGCTGTGCCACTGTGCCGCCTGCAGCCTCAAATGCCTTGGTGATGCCGTCGATGGCATCGCGCCCGTACGCGTAGTCCGGCGCGAGGGTGGCGATCGTCTTAAAGCCGAGATCCTCAGCTGCGTAGGTGCCGAGCGGTGCCGCAGTGCGATTGTCAGCGGCTGGCCACAGGAATCCGGTGCCCTCTCCGGCGAGATTCTCACCGCCTCCCAGTATCGTGAACATGGGCACATTCTGCTGCTTCAAGTAGGCAGCTACCGCTTGCTGGGTCGACCCGAAGATTGGGCCAACAATGACGTCGGCTCCGTCGCTCTCAACCATCTGCTTGAGTCGCTCGAGCGTCTGAGAAGGATCGGCGACATCCTCGTCGGCAGTGATGACGGTGATCTTTCGACCACCAGCCTGGCTGCCAGCCTCGTCCAGTGCCTGCTGGAGTCCGGCAGCTGCCTCGGGTCCGTAGTTGGCCGCAAAGCCCGTCATCGGGGTGAGGAGTCCGACGGTGAGATCCTCACCCGGAGCGCAGGCCTGCGCGCTGCCGCTCGCAGCTGCCGACGAAGCCGCGCTCGCGGCCGCAGTGGCCGCCGGTTCGCTCGATGCCGCGGGCGCGGAGTCCGTGGCGCCGGTCGCGCAGGCTGCGGTCAGGGAAATGACGGCCGCCGTGGAAATGATCGCGCCCAAGCGACGCTGACGAACTTTCCGACTAGTCACGTGTCCTCCAAGCCTTCCTTCGTCAGGGTCGCGACGCGACCGATGTTCGGATCCTTGAGCTGCCAGCTCACAGTGTCAAGAGGGTGACGTCATTTTTTTTTTGAGATGACGTCACATTTTGGTATCACCCCTCACACTGATCCCCAGGAGACAGAACCAACGGAGGTGAAGATGCGCATCTTGCTCGCGGGCGCGACCGGCGTGCTTGGTCAGTTGCTGGTCCCCCTCCTAGTGGCCGAGGGCCATGAGGTGCTCGGGCTCACCCGGCGGACCGCCGGCGCTGAAAGCATCAAGCGAGCAGGAGCACTAGCCGCGGTCTGCAACGTGTACGACCTCGACCGCCTCACCGAAGTCGCTTCCGACTTCGGGCCGGAAGCTGTCGTTCACGAACTTACAGACCTGCCCGATGACCCCGCGTGCATCGACGACGCTGCGAATGCACGCATCAGGACGGAGGGAACAGACAACCTCATCCACGCGGCCCGCATGGTCGGAGCGACCCGTTTACTCGCTCAAAGCATCGCCTGGCCCCTCCCCGGCGCCGGGGGCGCGGCCGTCGCCCACCTTGAACGCGAAGTGCTTCACGCACGCGGTGCAGTGGTCAGGTACGGAAGGTTCTACGGCCCCGGCACCTACTACCCGGCTACTCCACCCGAGTCTCCCCGCATTCACGTTGAAGAAGCCGCGGTACGCACACTCCCACTCATATCTGCGAACTCCGGCATCTACAGGATTGCTGACTAGAAGCTAGATTCGCTGCGCGCTTGCTGCGACCAGACCCACAGTGTGGCCCCTACCCTGGACGTCGGAATGGTGTCGAGGTAGTTCCATCGTGAGTCCCACGGGCATGCTGACGCCATGACGGACGCGCAGGGGGCTGTATCGCCCATTCGAGTGATCCGCCTGCGATACGCGGGGCGGTGCAAGTGCGGGGTTGACGTGCCGGCGGGCACTCGCGCGGGCTGGAACTCGGCGCAGAAGACGGTGACCTGCCCAGACTGCCTCCAGCGACGCGCGATCGAAACCCCCGAGGTTGAGCAACTATCGGTGTCCAGCGATGTCGCGCAACCTTCGCTGCATGAGCGGGCGCAGCGCGACGCCGGGGCCTCCCTGGCAGCGGAGTATGCACGACGGATGGTGCGGCGCGAGGACCGCGTGAAGCAGCGACTGCCACGGATCGGAGGCCTGCTGCTCAAAGTCTTCGATGAAGCCCCGTCGACGAAGGCCTTCAAGAAGGGTGCAGAGGGGGAACGAGTCGCAATCAAGAAGCTGCTCAGCGACTCGGGACCAAACGTCCACTTCCTCGTGAACCGCCGCCTGGGCTTGGGTCGGCGGGATGGTGATGTAGACGTCGTGGCTGTGTCCGCTGCAGGCGTCCTGGTCATCGACGTGAAGCGGTACGGGGAGGCCAATGTGCGCGTCGAACGAGAGGGAGGACTGTTCACTGCACGTCACGATGTGCTCAAGGTGCGTGGACGTGACGAGTCCCGGCTCCTCGATGGGCTGGCGAAGCAGATCGACGCCGTCACTCTCTCGCTGCAAGCGGACCCGCGATTCGCAGACGTCCCTGTCTCGGGATCTCTGTGCTTCGTCGATGCAGACCTGCCCCTATTCGGGCATTTGGAGGCGCGCGGCCACCTCATCGGGCCGCCAAAGGGCACAGCGAAGGCGCTTCGCGAGGCGAGCGGGGATCTTGCGCAAGATCTGGTCGAGAAGGTCGCTGACCACCTGGACGCTGCGCTGCCACCGGCGCTCAGTTAGCACTGAGGCCACCTTCGAGGCAGCTTTCGCTGACCCCGAGGAGCCCTGTGGATAACACCCCAGCTTCTGCCCTTACTTCTGCCCTTTCTTTGTGGGTCTGGGTGCGTCTCGGTGAGTCTGGATGCGCGAAACCCCTTTAATACCAACACATACCGGGTATCGATTTACGAGGGGGAGGGTCTGAAAATCGGAAGGTCGGCGGTTCGCCACCGCCCCTGGCCACAAACCCGGAACCGTTGTACGCCAAAGAATATGGCCGGCATTGGAGTGTCACCGGTCTGATTCCGCGTCCTTTC
>JAUPKM010000644.1 GCA_030837445.1 Actinomycetota bacterium | reverse complement strand
CTTTCGCAGGCAGTCGACATGATGTCCGACGTCAGCGACACGGCGGCGGAGGCGGGTCTGCACTATCGGCTCGCTGAGACGGTCATTGGTAACACCGCCGATGCCCACCGGACTGTTCTCTGGGCTCAACGACAAGGCCGCGGGGCGGCACTGCTCGAGGCGCTGTTTTCGTCGTACTTTGAGCGGGCGCTGCCGGTGTTCACGGCCGAAGAACTGCACCCGTTGGTGGCTGGTGTCGGCTTGGACGCGGACGCCGCGCTGACAATGCTCAGCTCAGCTGACTATCGCGACCAGGTCGCTGCCGACCAGGTCACCGCGGCTCAACTGGGCGCTCGCGGAGTCCCGTTCTTCGTGTTCGACCGTCGGACCGCCGTCGCGGGGGCGCAGCCGGTCTCGACGTTTGCCGATGCGCTGGCCAGCGCTGGCTAACGCGCGTGCCGAGTTGTCAGTTCGACGAAACTGCGAGGGAATTACACGTTTGGGATTCGCCCGAGTGGGGCATACCGAGGTCAGGGACAGCGACGGGTACCCAAACCGCGGAGTCCGTCAGCACCCCGGCAATCGAAAGGAACTCCCATGCGCTCGCGAATCATTCTCACCGGTGCAGCCGTGGCGACCGGGCTGGCACTAGCTGCCGTCCCGACCGCGGCAATGGCCGCAACTACCCCCGCCCAGGTGTCTTCAGTGGCGTCGGTACCGACTCAGCAGTCGAGCCTGCGGGCAATCTCGGCGCCCACTGCGACGGTCGTCAACCATCCTCCGTACGGCAAGGTCTACCAACTGCGCGGCACCATCAGCGGGGCGCAGTCCGGAGATTGGGTGCGCGTCCTCAATTCGCGCAATCAGCCCGTACCCGGATTCAAGGCATTCCAGCTCTCCAACCCGATCTCGAACTACACGATCTACTTCAACCCGGGTTCGCTCGGCGGGGTCTACAAGGTCCAGATCGGTAACCAGGTGTCACCCGGGGTGCAACTGAACCCGATCACCGGCTCCTCGTCGGCAGCGAGTGCCGCGGTTGGCGGTTTCTGATCTCGACTTTGGTCACCGACCCCGTCGCCGCGTCAATCGGGCGGCGGGGTCGGCCGATGCCGCAGCTGACCGGCATCGTCGGGCGCAGCGGGCGGAGGATGGGTTCATGCTTATCACCAATCACGTCCTCGCCGGTGCAACCCTCGGCCTGCTGGCACCAACTTGCCCCGCGGCAGTCGCAGTTCCGGCGGTTGCGGTGGCGGGTGTTGCCTCGCATTTCCTGATGGACTCGATCCCGCATTGGGGGGTGGCGGACGCAGATGAGGCCCTGGCGATCGCGGTCGTGGACGGTCTCGTCGGGCTGGGCGTTTCGGCGTTGGTGTTGAAGTCCTCCCCACCGGATGCCCGGTTGCGCGTTGCGGCCGGCATCTTTGGCGCGTGCCTGCCGGACACTGATCAGCCCTATCGACTGTTCTTCGGCAGGGGGTTCCACCCGCGTTGGCTGGACCGATTCCACTCCCGGATCCAGACGGAACATGCGTGGCTGCCGCAGGAATTTCTGGTGGCCACCGCCCTAGCGACCGGCTTCGCCGTCGCCGCGCGCCGGCTCAGCTAGGTTCAGCTCGCCGGCTTGGATTCCACTAGCCGTTCCTGGATCTGACCGCTCCCGTTGGTGTCGATCCCGATCGGCATCGACGTACCGTTGCCCTGCCACTTGCCGTACTCGATGATCAGGGACTCGTTGGCTTCCAGCGGGATCGGGTCGCTGGTGAACTCCTCGTCGCTCTTCTCGTCCACTCGGCCGATGACGAAGTCGATCTCTGCTGGGCCGGACTTCTCGGCGGACGCTGTCACGATCTGCTTCGCCGGGTCCAGTTTCACTCCGATCTTGCCGCCGGTTTCGGGCAGCGCCAGCCCGCCGAACAGGAAGTCGTAGGAGGTGGTAGCGCCGTCGAGGCTGAGCACGATGTCCGGGGCTGAGCCAGCTTTGGTGTCGTAGCTGATCGAATTCGTGGCGGGGTTGAAGCTCACCGTGTCGACGTCACCCGGCTGGACCTCGAACTTGTCCACTCCGTAGCTGTAGCCGGGTCCGATGATGGAGAGGTCAGCGTTGGAGGGTTTCTGCAGTTTCGAGCCGTCGATCTTGATCTGGAACGGAACCGTCTTCGGGACGAGCATCGCCGGCGGCGCACCGGACTGGCCTGATAGCGGGGCCATCGGCTTCGCGCCCGGGATGGGCTTGCCGTTCGTGTCGGTGACCGACATTGTGATGCCGCTGGCGTCGGCCTCCTGGTTCAGGTACACGTAGTTGAATTCGCTGCCGCTGCCTACCGTCTTCTTGGTGCTGCCGACACCGTCGGCCTGGCTCTGCTCCCCGCCAGCACAGAATGGGCAACTCTGTGGACCGATCATCGGGGTCACCGGGAAGAGTTCGAGCGGGTTGTCCACCCCGCCCACGTAGGCTTCCGGGTCGTTCTTGGGGTCCGCGGCGGTGCTGTAGGACCAGGTGTTGGCAGCGGTGTCCACCACCATCACCTGCGGCTGCTTCGGGAAGTTGTTGTCATACAGGACGATGCCGACCTTGCCCTCGCCACGGTCCTCGAGGGCGACCGGGGTCACCGCGTGACCACCCGTGGGCTCGCCGTTCTTGATCTGGAAGAACGCCAACGCGTAACCCTGCCCGGCGGCCCAGGCCTGCTTCATCTTTTCAATCGCATCATTCGGCGTCACCGTGATTTTGTCGGTTGCCGTTGGCTCCGTCGCTTGCGTGACGAATACTGCGGCGACATCGGTCTGCAGTGGGATGTTCCCCTCCAGTGCCATCTCGCCAGCTTCTGGCGCGCCATACCGGTTCGGGTCGATTTCCTGCTTGTAGAGCGCCCAGGCGAGACCGGCAAGGCCGAAACAATGGCCGCCATTCATCGAATCGTTCTGGACCTTCATCCACTTCTCGGGGGTCGGCGCCAGCGTGCAGGTGTCGCCCTCGATCCGGGCGCACACCTGGTCGCCGAACAAGGACCACATCGCGTTGGCGTCCAAGTTCTGCGGAGTGCCCTCGTTGCCGTAGTTCTGGAACGCAAACCCGTTTCTGGCGACGTCGAATCCGGAGGTGGCGATGACGTTCCCGGTGGGTTGGACGCCACCGGCGCCGTCCTCGGCACCGATTGCGGCGGCCGACGATGAGGTGGAACTCTCTGCACTGTTGCCGCAGGCTGCCAGCAACAGGCCAGCGGCGGCAGCGGTGACCAGAAGTCGCCAGGAACGACTTGCCATGGTGGAGTTCGACATCTGGTCAGAATACCGACCCAAGCCGCCATCCGCTCAGCTGCGCGGCCAGCCGCTTGGAATTGGGGCCGGCGGTGAAGTCACCCGGCTGCCACCTGCTGCGGCGAGATCTTGACCAGCTGCGAGTAGAGCGGCGGCAGCGCGGCGATCACCTGCGCAAGGGCTGTGATGGAGCCGTGCCTGGGTGGGTCGAAGTACTGGAAGTTGCCAGGATTTGGTGGCGCCGACTCGACCGTGGAGCCGTAGCCGCCGAGATCCACCAGGGTGCTCGCGGGGTAGGGGTCAGGCGCGTTGAGGAAGACGAAAGTCCCGTATTTGGGGCTCGTCAAGGTCGCCTTGGCGACGGCGTTGGTGGCGCGGTCGTCCATCAGATCGAACCGGGTGGTCGCGTAGGCCTGGGTCACGTTCATGAACGCCGTTGCGATCGGATTCACCTCGGGAGTGTTCGCTGCCACCAGCACGACATTGCCGAAGGAGTCCACGAAGGCGACCGAATTGGTGGCACCAGGGGTGTCGTCCCGCACCTGGGTGAGGACCTTCCGCAGTTCCGCATCGGGCTTGCCGGGTGAGGGCAGCCTCAACTCGAAGGCCTGCGGATACACCTTTCGGTAGGCGGCGAGCACCGGCTTGGCGCCGGTCGTGGTAGTTGGATCCTTCAGCGCGGCCGGATCCGTGCCGCTGTCCTTACGACTCTGCCGGACTGCCGTGGCGCTGATCTGGTAGGTGTTCTCGCAGCCGTCGAAGGTGCCCTGAGTGAGTTCCGAGTCGGCGAACGGAACCGTCGTGGCGCCCTGGAACCGGCGACCATCGGCGACGGCGTAGTAGCCGAAGGTCCTAAGGGCGCCTTCTCGAAGGTTCGGGGGCAGGTCGGCGAACTGTCCGTCCTGGGTGTAGTTGATGCCACTGAAGGTGTCCGGCGCGACCACGCCGACGTTGAAACCCGCGGTCAGCAGGGCGCCGGTGCACATCACGCAGGGGTCGAGCGAGGTGGTGACTGTGAGTTGGGACGGCTCCGGCAGGGCCATTGCCGCGCGGTTGGCGTAGTACCAGGACACAAGTTGCCGCTCGCCGTGCGCCGTCGGGTCGTGGGTCAGTGTCTCCCCGTCGGTGGCGGCCACATCGGAGCTGAGCCGCCTCATGACCTGGTTAGGTATCAGCTGCAAGACCCGGCCGGAGGCATTGTCGAACATCACCCCGGCGATCCCGAAGGACCCGTCTCGGGCCGCTTGGTTTGCCGACCAGAGAACAAGGGAGCCAGCCCCTTCGGCGTTGCTGAGCGTCGCCGTGTTTGCCGGTGACGGGGCCGACGGGAGGGGCGAGGCCGGCGGCGAGGAGGAGGAAGCGGGAGCGGTGCCGGTCGACCGGTCGCAGGCGGCGAGCAGCCCGGGCGCCAACCCGACGCCGGCGGCCGCCAAACCGAGTCGCAACAGTGCGCGGCGGGTCGGGTCGGTGCGGGCGGTCATGCCGGCCTCGCCGAGGCGAAATCTCGGTTGAACACCGTCTGGATCTGGCTGACAGACTCGGTCTCGGTCACGAACACACCGAGCTCCCGTTCGGTCTGCAGCGATTGGTCGACGAACGGGTTGATGGAGCCGACGTAGGCCACCGCCCGACTGGTGCCGCCGTCGGCGATGATGCTTTTGGTGTGAATGTAGAGCGGCTTACCGTCGCCGTTGGGATCCGCCGCCGAGTACACCAGTTTCACTCCCGCGGCGGTCAGCACCGCCACAGCCTCACTGTCGACGCCGCCGTCATTGCTGATGATCCGGACTGTCAGGCCGTCCTGGGCTCGCTGGACCAGCGGGTCGAACAGG
>JAUPKM010000643.1 GCA_030837445.1 Actinomycetota bacterium | reverse complement strand
TCGCGGCGACTCAGGTGGCGGGGATGCAGATCGTGGGGATTCCGGTGCTCCGGATTGCGGTGGCGGGGAGTCCGCGGCGAATTCCATGACGCACAACACCACTCGAGATACTCAACGGACAGGAGTATTCGAGCCGCACCCGCCACCACCAGCCCCTAACAACCCGGGCCGAGACCATCTCCACACACCACCATTTACTCGAACACCTGTACACTACCACGACCGTGCGACAAAATCGTTCACCGCACAGTAGGTAAGCGAGAAATGTGGAAGGCGCCTAACACACCTGCCTCACCACGCGGGGTTGTTTGCGACAAGGACCTGCAAGACCCAACTCGATCGCCCAAGGCTCGGCCATGGAGTTGGGCTCGGCTGGAACGAGCCGGAGGCACAGACTTGACTCCTGGGGAGTCAACCGGCAACCTTCATCACGATGGCCACGGTTCACACGGTTCCGCACCGCACGTCTGGTCTCTCACTGTCCAGACTCCTGGCAGGGGCCTTGGCTGCCACTCTCATCGCCCTTGCTCTTGTGGTCAGCGTCCCCCGCGCGATTGCGGCACCGCCCGCCCCCACCAGCACCGGCGGGCCAGCAAGCTCTGCCGCACGAACGGCGGCCCCCAACGTGCCGACACCGCCTAAAGCGCGCGCTGTACTCCTCTCCGGACTCGATCTGCACGACGGGACGGTGGTCAAGTCCGGCAACCTCTATTACCTGTACGGCACGCGATATGGCTGCGGCTTCACCTGGGGAGTAGTCAGGACGCCGTTTTGCGGCTTCGGAGTGTCCGCGTCACGATCACTGACCGGTCCTTGGTCCAAGCCCCGACTGCTCTTCTCACCGGCAGCTCTGGACACCTGGGGTCCGGACAGGGGTAAGAGGTGGAACTACGTCTGCGGCAATTCGGGTTCCGGTTGTTTCAACCCTCGCATGGTCAAGCGACCCGACGGTCAATGGATGCTGTGGTTCAACGCACCATCCGACCACACCAACTACGGTGCCAACGCGTACTACGTAATGGGGTGCAAGGGCCCGTTCGGCCCTTGCGGCCAGCAAGCCGGCCCACGTCATGGCTTCACGGCCAAGCCCAGTTTGCGCACTTGCATCACCAACGGCGATTTCTCCATCCTTACCGCCGGCAGTCATGCTGCCATCGTCTGCTCCCAGAATGGCATCTACGTCGAAGGCCTTGATTCCAGCTGGATCAACGGCACCGGCAGGTTCGCCGGCATCCCGGCCCGGGTGTCGGCCGCGGAACTCGGGTCACGGTCTCCGTTCTTCGTGGGGGTTGGCGAAGGCGTGGGCGCTGCCCCGATGCCCGACGGCTCGTGGATGATGACATTCTCCTCGCCCGGCTGCGGGTACTGCACCGGCCCGCCATTGAACCGGTCAGCCGGTGGCCACACCGGAGTCAAGACAGGCTTCGCGATCGCACCGACGATCTTTGGCCCCTGGCGAGTACGAGGTAATCTCTCCGCCAGGTGGTGCACAGGGCAGCCGCGTACCGCATTCACGGTCGACGGCCAGCCATACCAGTGGGTCGATCGCTGGCTGGGTACTCGGAACGAAACGGGTGCCGGCGTGCTCTTGAAACCGCTACCGGCCGCTCCCGGATCATGGAGTTGCAGCTGACGGCGTGGCGCCGGTGCTGGCGGCGTCGGTATCGACCGTGGCTGGCAAGTCGGTGTCAGGCCGCTTGTCCGGCGCCGACCACCTGCCAACGGTAGCGTCGGAGTCGAGGGAGTGGCCGAGATGAGTAGTCGTGCAATGTCAGCCGTGGATCACGCCTGGTACCGGATGGACTCACCCGAGAATCTGATGATGGTCCACGCCATCATGTGGACCGACCAGCCGTTGGACTGGGAACGCGTCAGAGCTGAGATCGCCGCCCAGATGCTCGAGCGGTTCCCGAAATTCCGACAGCACCCGGTGCCTCCTCGACTGCCCTTGGGCAGGTCGGGATGGAGCGACGACGAAGACTTCGACCTGGACCGTCATCTCGTTGCGCGCACCCTCGGCCCTGCTGGCGACCAGGCAGCACTGGCCGACTACGTCGCGACCCAGATTTCAATTCCGCTGGATCCGACTCATCCGATGTGGCAAGTGCACCTCCTTGACGGATACGGCACAGGCTCGGCTGTCTTGTTCCGGATGCACCACAGCATCGCCGACGGCATCACCCTCACCAGGGTGCTGCTGTCGCTGACGAGCAGCAACACGGCCCATGCAGGGTTCACCGCGGACGAGCCCCGCAGTCGGGTGGCGCAAATATTCGATCTCAGTTCGCGGCTGGGCCGTGAAGGCCTTCGCACCCTGCGCGCTCCGGATCGCACATTGGTCGCTGCCACCACCGCCGTCCGCGGAGTCCGGCGACTAGCGCACTTGGCGGCCATACCCACAAAACCACGCAGTGCCCTCGCGGGGCAAATAGGGGTCGACAAGCACGTTACCTGGACCGACCCCTGGCCCCTTCCGGCAGTCAAACGGATCAGCCGAGGATCTGGCGTGACCGTCAACGATGTCCTGCTGGCAGTTCTGGCTGACGCACTTGGTCGGTACTTGGCTGAGAAGGGCACACCGTTGGAGCAGGTGCGGGTGATGGTCCCAGTCAATCTGCGGCCACTCGACCAGCCACTGCCCAGCGATCTGGGGAACATCTTCGGCGAGTACGTCGTCGCCCTTCCGACCGGCGAGATGGATCCGATGGCACGACTGATCCGAATGCACGCGATCACGGACGACCTCAAGGACTCCCCGGAAGCCGTAGTCGCCTACCTGACGCTGGTCGCTATCGGCGCGATGCCCGATCAGGTCGAGGACCTGTCCACAAAGTTGTTCAGCGGCAAGATTGTGGCCACCGTGAGCAACGTGCCCGGTCCGCGATCAGTTGTCACCCTGGCTGGAACGCCCGTCGCCGGGATCATTGGTTGGGTGCCTGCGGCTGGTGATGTCGGACTTGGAGTGTCGATGTTCTCCTACAACGACCAGGTTCTGGTCGGGCTGATTGCTGACAAACTCCTCATCGGCGATCTGGCCCGACTGAAGGAACTGCTGGCCCTCAGTTTCGCCGACCTCGCCGATCGCGCGGAGGCTGTGACGCTCGCCGAGCTCGCGACGATGACCTGAAGACCAGGGAGGGGCCTGCGCCCATCACTGTCCAGTCGGCTGGAAGGACCGCAAGGCGATGGCGGCGCTGTTGTAGCCGTCAACCATGAATCGCGGCCACTCCCTGGTGTCAAGGAACTGGCCGTACAACCCCGCCCCCTGAACCTTGCTGTAGTCGACAGGGGCGAGTTCGATGACGTCCGGAACGGTGCGGCGCAGGTCCGCCAGTCCTCGCCTCGCCAGCTGGATGTGCTGCATCGTGCGCGCCTGATTGGCCACATGCAGAACGCTGAAAGTCGATTCCTGCCAACGTGGTTCCCGGTCGCCGGCGAAACCGGGCGGATAGAAGCAGTTCACCACAAGGGCAAGATCGCAGCGGTCGGTGCCGACGAATGGCTCGGCCGGCAGGATGTCGACGACACCACCGTCGAGCCACCAACCGTCGTCGAGTTGGTTCGGTTGAATCGCCAGCGGCAGGGCCACCGCCATTCGCACGGCCTTGGCAGCCGGCAAGTCCGGATGGGTATCCGGACCAAGGTATTCGAGCCGGTTGTCCTCGATATTCCAGATCGGCATCCAGACCGGTATCGGTAGCTCGCCCAACGTGACATCGCCAAGAAGCTGGCGGTAGGTCTGCTCAAGCCGGTCGCCGCTGAGCAGTCCGACCCAGCCCCGGCCGAGCCGCCACGGCGCGGCCAGCAAGCCGCGCCAGTCGGGGTCCAGGTAGTCCTTCGCGGATAGAGCCTGGGTGGCTCGCGCCACTTCAGTCGGCGACATCCCCGCCGCAAGCGGAATGCCGAACAGCGCAGACCCGGAACAGACGCCGTAGCCGACGGGCGTGATACCGGCCAGTTCGAGCGCCCGCGCGACGCCGACGGTCGAGGCCAGGGCGCCACTTCCGCCCGTCGCCAGCACGGCCACTCGTCGGTTCTCGAAGGCAGACAGCACACGTTTCCGGGCAGCCGGGAAGGGTTCTGCCAGCGGCTCCGGTCGGTCACCGGGTAGGGGGATGAACCCTCGCCGCAGCTGCTCCAAGAAGCGACGGTCCGCCCGAGTCGCCCGCCAGATCAGATTGGCGCGCACCGCATGGTTGAGGTACTGCCTGACACGCTGCAGATCCAACGCATAGGTCAACATGTCACCACGCTACGCGGGCGCAGCCGGCGTCTGCACGGTCCCGGGAATCGACTGTCTCCGGGTAAGTCGGCGGGCGAGGCGCTGGCAAGGCTTCTCCACCAGCAGATAGGACCCGACCGTCGCGCCCGCGGTTGCGGCCAACGCCAGGATCAGCGCCAGTGTGTAGCCGATCGAGGTGTAGAAGTGTGCCAACACCGGCAACCCGACGATGCCATGGAACAGGTAGATCGAGTAACTGCTCAGCGCGAGCAATTTGATCGGACGCCAGGTTCTGACCCGGTCCCTCAATAACCACATCACAGTGAAGAGCAACACGGCCGCAGCGATCGAGACCGGGTAGGAATCCGTGGCGGCGAGGAACTTCGGATAGATTCGCGACGTTCCCCACAGGAACACCAACCAACCGCCGGCCAACACCGCTGCGAAGCCCCACGCGTTCAGGACGCGGCTCTCCTTCAAGTAGAAGCCGCTACCGATGGCCAGCAGCGGCATATACAGACAGTTCACAACCAACAGGAAATAGTTCGGTCCGAAATCTCGCCTGGTCGCCAGCAACAGCAGGGCGGCCGCAATGATCAGGAACGGGAACAATCCGATGAACCGCTTGGAGTGCAGCACCGGCAGGAACAGAAACGTCAGCAGGTAGAAGACGACCTCGACCACCAGCGACCAGGCCACGCCGACCAACACGATCTTCGGAGTCAGAAAGTAGTTGGTCAACGTCACATTGGTGAGGATGTCCCAGAGTGAGGCGTCGGCAGCACGCGGAGAAATATTGGGATTGATCTTGACCAATACGAATCCGAGCACGGTCGCCAATGCCAGCGGCGGGACGATCCGCAGCAGCCGGCGAATCGCGAACTTTCGGTGGCTCTCGGATCTCGCAGTCCGGGCGATGATGTAGCCGCTGATCAGGAAGAAGACCGAGACGCCCAGAAAGCCGCCGTACTGCGTAATCGCCAACGGGGTGAAGATCACCTTGTTGATGACCACATTTGGCAGCCAGGTGACCCCGGTGTGGTTCAGGAAACTGCCGACGAAATGGTCCCAGACCACAATGCTCACCGCCCCGGCACGGAGCACGTCCAGCCAGGCGAGGCGATTCCCGGATGGGGCCGACGGGACTGCCGCACTCACAGCCGTACTCGAGACTCCCGCATCCCCCGACACTAGCCACGCCCGATGAGGTTCCATCGGACTGCACCGGCGAAGTCCCGCGCGTGTTCCAGAGCGGTGTAGTCCTCTTCCCGCTCGGCCGCCGCAACTGCGGCGGTCAGGTCGTGGTCGGCGTTGGC
>JAUPKM010000642.1 GCA_030837445.1 Actinomycetota bacterium | reverse complement strand
TTGCACCTGTCCGCGATCGGACATCAGCGGGTGGCGCTGGCGGCAGCGGAGTTGGTCGGGCTTGGCGACGACTCGTGGCGCCAGCTTCTCCCGCCCGCGCACCCGAAACCGTGGCTCATCCGTCGCCGGGCAGACGTCGACTGGACGATTGCCCACCTCGGCCCGTGGCTCGGACGGAGGCTGCGAGGAACCAGCAGCGGCGACAACATCACCGCGAAGCGACCCCAACTCCAGCCAGTCGTTCCCTCCTAACGCAGGGTCTGGCCAAGGGCGGCCAGCGAAGGTTCCGGTCCGCCCGCGCAATCCGATACCCTCCCAGTCACGTCTACCTGGAGGACCCCATGCTCGGACACCGCGATGCTGCCCCTGACACCTCCGGGATGCCGCCCGGCTCGTACCTGCTGCGCCGGAAGATGGCCAGCATCGACGGGTTTCTGGTGTTCGATTCCAACGGTTCGCAGCTATACCACTTCAAGCACCACGCGGCGTTGGGCAAGGAGCGCTGGACGATGCACGATGCCTCCGAGGCGCAGGTTGCCGAACTGGTGCGGCCGGCGATGCATGTCCACCCCACCTTCCTGCTGTCCCGACCTGGTCGAACCGACATCACCATCCGCAAGGCCAACTTCCTGCCGCTGAAGGAGACCTGGCGGATCGAGGGGTCCGAGGACGGCGACCTCGACGTTTCCGGCGACATCGCCGACCACGAATTCACCCTCGTCGACGCGTCCGGACAGGTGGTCGCCACGGCCACCCAGAACTGGATCACATTCACCGACTCGTTCGGGATCCAGGTCGACGGCGTGGATCCGGTGCTGGTGATCGCCGCTGCGGTCGGCATCGACGTCATCGACCACGAACAACGCTGACGCAGCGCGGACCTACGGCACAGACCGGATCGGCCGGATTGCGACCGCCCCGGCCAGCGTCACCAGTCCGGCCGCCACGTAGACCAACAGGTAGCCCGGATTCGTGCCGAAAGCGGCAATCAGCCCGCCGGCGATGATCGGGGCTATCACCTGCGGAGCGGAGTTGGCGATGTTGATGACACCCAGGTCGCGGGCCCGGTCACCCGCGCTTGGCAGCACCTGGGTGATCAGCGCCTGGTCGACCGCCAGGTAGACGCCGTAGCCGAGGCCCAGCACCGCCGCGGCAACCATCGCCAGGGTGAAGTCGGCGGCGAAGGCGAATAGCGTCGCAGCAACAGCCATGATCACCGAAGACACGATGACGTAGACCTTTCGCCGACCACTGCGGTCAGAGAGCTTGCCCGCCACCACCGTGGTGACGACGATGCCGAGGGTATAGATCACGATCAGGGTGGCCTGCCGCTTGCCGGCCTCCTCGCTCGCGAACCCCAACTTGTCCTGCAGGAAGAACAGCAGGTAGATCACCGCGACCGCGTTTCCGAGACTCACCAGAAACCGAGCAGCCCACGCCCAGGCGAAGTCCGGATAGCGCTTCGGACTCACCCAGAAACCTCGGAAGAACTCACCGAGCGATACCCGCGGCCGCTGTTCGGGGCGCAACCGCGGCTCCCGATAGGTCAACACGAAGGGCACCACCAGCAGGACGAACAGCAGGGCGGTCACCCAGGTCCCAGGTCGCAGAGCGGTCACCAGGATGGTCACGATTGCGACGCCGATGACCAACCCGATCGACTGCGACAACCCGACCCAGCCGGAGACGACGCCTCGCTGTCGAACCGGCACGTGGTCCGGAATGGAGGCAGTCACCCCGGCAAACGCCGAGTTGATCGACCCCTGCGCGATTGCCCAAAGCAGGGCAAGCACCAGGATGCTGCCCGCGAACGGCAGCACCGCGATCGCCAGGGCGCCGATTAGCGCGCCGCCCAGCGCCCACGGTCGGCGCCGACCGAATCGCGAGGTGGTTCGGTCGCTCAGGGCACCGGCAAGCGGGTTGGCGATGATGGCAACGAAGGCGCCAACCCCGGAGATGATGGCCAGCGCAGTTTCCTTCCCGTCACCTGCCACCTGCTCGCTGAGTCGAGGCAGCAGATTCTGCAGCGGCGTGAAGAAGGCGACCCAGATTGCGAGGTTGGCGATGCTGACGGTCGCCACATAGAGTCCGCCGATGGCCGCTGTCGGCTCAGCCAGCGGGTCCTCTCGCGCTTCGCTGCTCATGGCTCCAACCCTGGCTGACGCGGTGCAGTGACCGCAGGTCCCGATCTGGACGTCAGCCAGTGCGTGACGACGTCGGCTGACCTGGGCTTGCAGATATAAAACCCCTGGGCGGATTCGCACCCGAGACGGCGCAGGGTCGCGAGGTCCTCCGCCGACTCGACGCCTTCTGCCACCAACCCGATGCCAAGGTCGCGGGCCAGCGCCACGGTGGTCCGCACGATCGCGATCATGGCCGGCTCATTCGTCAGACCGGTGACAAACGAACGGTCCAGCTTGAGCTCACTTGCGGTCAGGTTGCGAAGCTGATCCAGTGAGCTGTAGCCCTTGCCGTAGTCGTCCACGGAAAGGCTGACTCCCATCTCCCTGATGCTGGCAAAGGTGTCCGACTGGAACGCCGGATCCGCCACCAGGGCCGTCTCGGTGACCTCAAGGTTCAGGGCGGATCCGGGCAGGGCGTACCGGTCGAGTGCCTTCTGGACTGTCTCCGCCAGCGCTGGGTTGTCCACATCGACCATCGACAGGTTCACCGACACGGCAATGTCGATCCCTTGCGCTCGCCAGTCGGCGGCTTGCGCGAGCGCCGTGTCCAACACCCCCCAGGTGAGTTGTGACATCAACCCGGTCTGCAACCCGGTCGGCAGAAAGAAGTCCGGGTAGAGCATTCCGTGTTCGGGGTGCAACCAGCGAACGAGCGTTTCCACTCGCCTCACCTCGCCTGTCGCAAGATCCATGATCGGTTGGAACTCGCACACCAATTCCCGAGAACTGATGGCCTTGCGGAGCTCCTGCCGCCGGAGCACCCGGCCGCGATCCGGGCGGTCC
>JAUPKM010000641.1 GCA_030837445.1 Actinomycetota bacterium | reverse complement strand
TGGCGCAGTCTGGGGTGGCCTACGTGCCCCGGTTCTATGACGTGGACTACCTGCCTGACGGCCGGATCCGGAGGGTCGCGCCGAACCGTCCCGGGGTGCCCTGGCGGGTCGCCAAACACACAGTGATGGACCTTGACCAATGGCCCTATCCGAAGGCCCCGTTGGTGCCGCTGGCCGAGACCGTGCACGAGCGGGCGAGCGTCGAGATATTTCGTGGCTGCAGCCGCGGTTGCCGGTTCTGCCAGGCGGGGATGATCACACGCCCGGTACGGGAGCGGTCGATCAGCACCGTCGCAGAGGTCGTCACCAACGCCGTCGCGAAGACCGGGTTTGAGGAGGTCGGGCTGCTGAGTCTCTCCAGCGCCGACCACTCCGAAATCGCCGGCATCGCCAAGGGGCTCGCAGATCAGTTCGAGGGCACCAACACGTCGCTGTCGCTGCCCTCCACCCGGGTGGACGCCTTCAACATCGAGCTGGCCGCGGAACTCTCCCGCAACGGACGTAGGTCTGGTTTGACCTTCGCACCTGAGGGCGGATCGGAGCGGATTCGCAAGGTGATCAACAAGATGGTGTCCGAGGAGGACCTCATTCGGACGGTCGCGGCCGCCTATTCGGCCGGCTGGCGACAGGTGAAGCTCTACTTCATGTGTGGGCTGCCGACCGAGACCGACGAGGACGTGTTGCAGATCGCTCGCCTTGCACGGGAGGTCATCCGGACGGGTAGGGAGGCGGCAGGCCACCGGGATATCCGCGCCACCGTCTCGATCGGTGGATTCGTGCCGAAACCGCACACGCCGTTCCAGTGGGCCGCCCAGTTGGAGTGGCAGGCGACCGACGCTCGGCTGGCCAAGTTGCGGGATACGATCCGAGGCGATCGGGAGGTGGGCCGGGCCATCGGTTTCCGGTACCACGATGGCCGGCCCGGAATTATCGAAGGTTTGCTGTCGCGCGGCGATCGGCGGGTCGGTGCCGTGATCGAGGATGCCTGGCGGACAGGTGCGCGGCTGGACGGTTGGAGCGAGCACTTCTCGTTCGAGCGATGGGCAGCCGCGGCGGAATCCGGATTGGCCGGTACCGGCGTGGATCTTGACTGGTTCACGACCCGCGAGCGGGGTGAGACGGAGGTTCTGCCGTGGGATCACCTCGATTCCGGCTTGGACAAGGAATGGCTGTGGGCGGATTGGCAGGACGCGCTGGACGAGGTGGAGGTAGAGGACTGCCGATGGACGCCCTGTTTCGACTGCGGGGTGTGTGACCAGCTGGGAACCGAGATCCAGATCGGACCGACCGGCGCTGTGCTGCTGCCGATACCGGCGGTGCCGGTGATGGCTGGGGCGGACGTCCGCGACCAGGCGGTTGACCTGTGAGTCGCAGGGTCCCCGACCGCGAGTACCTTCCGCCAGTTGATCGCATCCGGCTCAAATTTGCCAAGCGTGGTCGGCTCAGGTTCGCCAGCCACCGCGACTTCCAGCGAGCATTCGAACGCGCGCTTCGCCGCGCCGGTGTCCCGATGGCCTACTCCGCCGGCTTCTCCCCACACCCGAAGATCTCCTACGCCAACGCCGCCCCCACCGGTGCCGGCAGCGAAGCGGAGTACCTGGAGATCGGGATCATGGATCGGATCGACCCCGACCGATTGGCCGAGGCCATCGATCGTTCCCTGCCGACGGGCTTTGACATCGTGGACGCGGTGCGGGTCGGGGCTGGCGATTTCGCCTCCCGACTGGAGGCTTCCGTCTGGCAACTGGTACTGCCCGGGGTACCCGCCGCAGCCGGTGTCGCTGCGGTCGAGGCACTGCTCGCACAGGAAACCGTTACGGTGCAACGGATGACGAAGAAGGGGTTGCGTACGTTCGATATTCGTCCGGCGCTGGTTGCCGCGCGATGCACGCCCGGCGGCGACGGGTGTGCGATACTGACCCTGGTCGTGCGGCACGGCACCCCGTCCGTTCGACCCGACGACGTCCTGGTGGGCCTGTCTCAAGTGGCCGCTCTGGCGCCGCCGGCGCCTCCCCAGGTGACCCGGCTGGCGCAGGGGCCGCTCGCGGCAGATCAGTTCTCAGTGACCGACCCGTTTGCGCCAGATCGCGCGGCGGGGGCCCCGAGTGGGGCCAGCGGCCACGGGTCCGACCGCCAACTGGCGTAGTCGAGGTTCGTCCCACCGATGCGGTGGAACAGTTTTTCCAGACCAGCTTCGCGTTCCCGTAGGGTTCGCGCACGAGAAGTTCCTGAGCGGCAGCAGCGCCACGGAAAGTGCCGCTAGCGCCCGGGGACGAAAGGGGCAATGCCCATGAACGACGACCAAACGACCCAGTCAGATGGCGCTGAGGCGGCCGACACTGCTGACGTGACCGGTACCGAAGGGGTCGAGTCAGCGCCCTCGTCGGGGAGTGTAGCTACCGGCAGCACTGACAACCCCACCGACGGTGAGGCTGACGCAGCACCCCGCCGCCGCGGTCGGCGTCGGGCGGCATCGCGACCTGCCGGTCCGCCCGCGGCGTTCTTCTCGGCGGCGTCCGCACCTCCGACGGAACCGGCAGCCGTGCCCTCGGCACCGCCGGTCGCCGCCGTGGCCGCGGTCTTCCAGGCACCTGATCTCACACCCGCACCGGCCCGGTCAAAGCCGTCGGGGGATGTCGGCGACTCCGGCGTCTCGTCCAATGGCGGCGAAGACGTTGGCGAGTCTGCGGGTCGGGATGCTGGCACAGCTGACGCCGCGGGGTCCGACGAGGCCCCCGCGGGTGACGTCGAGGCCGCGTCGAGCGATCGGCCAGCAGGTAAGCGTCGACGCCGCGGTGGACGCGGTCGTCGACGTAAGTCCGAGGATGGTACCGCCGACTCCGCGGCGGACGGGACCACGGCAACCGGCGGTGAGCAGCAGTCCGGTACCGGCCAGGGCGGCGAGGACAACTCCGCTGAAGGCCAGAGTGAGGGCGCTGGAGAGGGCCAGGGCGGCGGAAAGCGGCCGTCGGACGGCGACGGCGACGGTGACGGCGAACCCGGCACCCGTCGGCGCCGGCGGAGGCGCCGACGTGGTTCGTCGGGTGGCGACGCTCCGACCGGCGAGGACGATCCACCGAACACAGTGGTCAAGGTCCGCGAACCGCGGCGCGCCTCCGATGAGGTCACCGCGGTCAAGGGCTCGACCCGGCTGGAAGCGAAGAAGCAGCGCCGACGGGAGGGTCGGGAGTCTCGCGGTAGGCGGGCACCGATCCTCACCGAGGCTGAGTTTCTGTCGCGCCGCGAGTCGGTCGACCGGCGGATGGTCGTCCGGCAGCGAGGCGAACTGACCCAGATCGGGGTACTGGAGGACGACGTTCTGGTCGAGCACTACGTCAGCAATGCTGGCTCCGGGTCGTTGATTGGCAATGTCTATCTGGGCAAGGTCCAGAATGTCCTGCCCAGCATGGAGGCGGCCTTCGTGGATCTGGGGCGCGGTCGCAACGCCGTGCTGTACGCCGGCGAGGTGAATTGGGACGCCGCAGGGTTGGAGGGACAGCCCAAGCGGATTGAGTTGGCGCTGAAGCCCGGTGACAGCGTGCTCGTGCAGGTGACCAAGGACCCGATGGGCCACAAAGGCGCCCGGCTGACCAGTCAGATTTCGCTGCCGGGTCGATTCCTGGTCTACGTCCCCGAGGGTGGCATGACCGGTATCAGCCGTAAACTCCCCGACCGGGAGCGGTCCCGACTGAAGAAGATCCTGCGTGCGGTGATGCCGGAGAATTCGGGCGTGATCGTGCGGACCGCGGCCGAGGGTGCCTCCGAGGACGAACTCGCCAACGATGTCGCGCGGTTGGCTGAGCAGTGGGAGGCGATCCAGAAGAAGGCCGCAACGGCCTCCGCGCCGAGCCAATTGCGGGCCGAGCCCGACCTCGCGATCAAAGTCGTGCGCGACATCTTCAATGAGGACTTCGCCGGGATGGTGGTGAGCGGCGACCAGGCATTTGCGGAGGTCAACGACTATGTGAATTCGGTGGCCCCGGACCTTGCACCTCGGCTGTCAAAGTGGACCAAGAATCAGGATGTCTTCACCGAATTCAGGATCGACGAGCAGCTGGCGAAGGCGCTGGACCGCAAGGTGTGGTTGCCCTCCGGCGGTTCGCTGGTGATCGATCGGACCGAAGCGATGACGGTCGTGGATGTCAACACCGGCAAGTTCACAGGTAAGGGCGGCAACCTCGAGGAGACGGTCACCCGGAACAACCTGGAGGCGGCCGAAGAGATCGTCCGGCAGCTGAGACTGCGCGATATCGGTGGCATCATCGTGGTCGACTTCATCGACATGGTGCTGGAGAACAATCGGGATCTCGTGCTCCGTCGACTCGTGGAGTGTCTGAGCCGGGACCGCACCAAGCATCAGGTCGCCGAGGTCACCACGCTCGGTCTCGTGCAGATGACCCGGAAGCGGATTGGTCAGGGACTGTTGGAGACCTTCTCGGAGACCTGCGACGCCTGTGCCGGCCGCGGGGTCAGGATCCACACTGATCCGCTGACCGCCGGCGGCGCCGGCACTGGGGCCGGCTCGGACCCGAGAGTCCACCGTACGCGGCGACCGAAGGTGACGGGCCCCATCCCAGGAGCCCCCCGGGCAGAGCCGACGGCGGAGGAGCCGCCGATGACGGCGGAGGTGGTGGCCGTGGACGTCGTCTCGACGGAGGTCGTGGCGGTGGACGTGGTCTCAGCGGAGGTCGTGGCGGTGGACGTGGTCTCGACGGACGTCGAGGTCGCACCCGAGCCGACGGTCGCGGATCAGGCCGAATCGGAGGCCGTCACAAATGTCGTGGCCGAAAGCGACTCTGACGCGTCGACGGAGGCCGTCGCCGAGTCGACAGCGGTCGTACCGTAGACTCTTGAGCAGTGCCGTGCGCGTGTGATCGCGCCGCCATCTAACC
>JAUPKM010000098.1 GCA_030837445.1 Actinomycetota bacterium | reverse complement strand
CTGGTCTGCCATCTGGTGCCCTCATTCGCCCGGGTTGCCCTCGCTGGAGCGCGCGACGGTTGCTGTGTGTGGCCTCGCCGTCCGAGGTTTCACTCTCGCTGAGCATAGATATTCAGCTTCGACCCCGGACAGCCGACATTAGTTGGGTGTCAGTATTCGTCGACGTGGTGCCCGATGAGAACCTGCCCGCCGCCCGCGGGCCGGGCACGGCGGGCCGACTGACCCGGGCCGCGCTGCCGGCACTGTCGGTTCTGGCGTTCTTCGGGGCCTGGCAAGTGGCCGCCGCAACCGGAATCTGGAACCAGACGTTCGTCCCATATCCGAGCACGGTGTGGCGTGCCTTCATCGACACCTCGACCGTGCACGACGGCGTCCGCGGATATGGCGGCTACCTGCTGTGGGAGCACCTTTACATGACATTGCGGCGGGTGCTGGCCGGGGTCGTCATCGGCGTGACGGCCGGTGTCGTACTGGGGGTGCTGATGGGCTCGGTGGGTTGGGTCCGTCGGATCCTCGAACCCTGGCTGACCTTCCTCCGTGCGCTGCCACCGCTGGCCTACTTCTTTCTGCTGGTGATCTGGCTCGGTATCGACGAAGCCCCCAAGATCACGCTGCTGGCGCTGGCCGCACTGCCGCCCGCCGCGGTAGCCACCACCGCCGCGGTTGCCGCGGCCCCAGTCGGCCTTGTGGAGGCGGCCAGGGCACTTGGCGCGTCCCCCGCTCAGGTGGTCCGGGATGTGGTCGTGCCCGCCGCGCTGCCCGAGACGTTCACCGGGATCCGCCTGGCCGTCGGAATGGCCTATTCCTCGGTGGTGGCGGCCGAGTTGTTCAACGGCATTCCGGGTGTCGGCGGCCTGGTCAAGGACGCCAGCAACTACAACAACACCCCCGTTGTGCTGGTGGGCATCTTCGCCATCGGCATCTCAGGTCTGGTGATCGACGGCGCACTGCGCACCGTCGAACGTCGCACCGTTCCCTGGAGAGGACACGCATGAGAATCCCGAAAGTCGCTGCGGCCCTGGCGGCATTGCTGCTCACGACCGGTCTGGCCGGGTGCTCGGTGGACCGCTCCAAGACCGACGCCGCCAAGCCCACCATCCGGATCGCCTACCAGACCTTCCCCAGCGGCGACCTGATCGTGAAGAACAAGCGCTGGCTGGAGGACGCGCTGCCGGACTACAACATCAAGTGGACGAAGTTCGATTCCGGTGCCGACGTCAACACGGCGTTCATCGCCAAGGAGGTCGATTTCGGGGCACTGGGATCCAGCCCGGTGGCACGCGGGTTGTCCGCGCCGTTGAACATTCCGTACAGCGTCGCCTTCATCCTCGACGTCGCCGGCGACAACGAGGCCCTGGTGGCGCGCAACGGCACCGGCATCGAGACCGTCGCCGATCTCAAGGGCAAGCGCATCGCCACCCCGTTCGCATCGACTGCGCATTACAGCCTGCTGGCCGCACTCGACCAGGCCGGTCTCAGCGCCGCAGACGTCCAGTTGATCGACCTTCAACCGCAGGCGATCCTGGCCGCCTGGGAGCGCGGTGACATCGCCGCCGCCTACACCTGGCTGCCGACCCTGGATCAACTGTCGCAGACCGGCAAGACGCTGGTCACCAGCCGGGAACTCGCTGATGGCGGCAAGCCGACCCTCGACCTGGCCGCCGTGTCGAACACCTTCGCCAAGGACAACCCCAAGGTCGTCGACATCTGGCGGCAGCAGCAGGCGCGGGCCCTCACCGTCATCGCGCAGGATCCCGACTCCGCGGCCAAGGCAGTCGCCGCCGAGGTCGGGCTCAGCACCGAGGACGTCGCCCAGCAACTGAAGAAGGCGGTGTTCCTGACCCCCGCCGAGGTCGCCTCTGCGAAGTGGCTCGGCAGCGACGGCAAGCCCGGCAACCTGGCCGCCGACCTTGAGAGCGCGTCGCAGTTCCTGGCTGACCAAAAGCAGATCCCGGCCCCGGCGCCGTTGTCGGTGTTCCAAAACGCCCTCTACACGAAGGGATTGCCCGATGCCCTCACTCGCTGACACCACAGCAGTGCCCACCACCGGCACCACCGCGGCAATCCAAATCAAGGGCTTGGAACACCGATACGGCCAGACCCAGATTCTGGGTCCGATCGACCTCTCGGTGGATCCGGGTTCGTTCCTGGTTCTCGTCGGCGCTTCCGGCTGCGGCAAGAGCACCCTGCTCCGCTTGATCGCCGGCTTCGAGTCCCCCACCGGGGGTGAGCTGCTGGTGGCCGGGAAACCGCCGATACCGGGGCGTAGCGCCGGCGTCGTCTTCCAGCAGCCACGACTCTTCCCCTGGCGGACCGTGGGCGGCAACGTCGAACTGGCGTTGGCTTACGCCGGCATACCGCGGGATCAACGTCGGGTCCGCCGAGACGAACTGCTGCACCGGGTCGGCCTGCAGGGCCTGGCGCACCGGCGCACCTGGGAGGTCAGCGGCGGTCAGCAGCAGCGGGTCGCGATCGCCCGGGCGTTGGCCGCCGAACACACCGCCGCTCATGACACTTCGGAGGGAACCGGCGCCTCGCTGCTGCTGCTCGACGAACCGTTCGCGGCTCTCGACGCACTGACCCGCGAACGCCTCCAGGAGGACGTCCGCGCGGTCAGCGCAGAGTCCGGGCGCACCACGGTGTTCGTCACGCACAGCGCCGACGAGGCGGTCTTCCTGGGCAGCCGCATCGTCGTGCTCACCGCCCGCCCCGGACGCGTCGCCCTGGACCTCACCGCCGACCTGCCCCGAACCGGGGACAGCGACGAACTGCGGCGCTCACCGGAATACCTGCGGCTGCGCCAGGAGGTCAGTCGCGCCATCAAAGCCGCAGCGGCCTGACAGGAGACCCATGACCGCCACGTTCTTCTGGTTCCTGCCCACCAACGGCGACAGCCGGTCCATCGTTGGTGCATCGCACGCCTCCGAACATCACACCGTCCCAACCGGCTACCGCCCGCCGAGCAGGCGGTATCTGGCCGAGATCGCCCGTGCGGCAGACAGACTCGGCTACGAGGGGGTGCTGACCCCCACCGGGACCTTCTGCGAGGACGCCTGGCTGACGGCAGCGGCCCTGCTCGCGGAGACCGAACGGCTGAAGTTCCTGGTGGCCTTCCGCCCCGGGCTAGTACCGCCGACCCTGGCCGCCCAGCAGGCGGCCACCTTTCAGCGGTACTCCGACGGCCGGTTGTTGCTCAATGTCGTCAGCGGCGGCGAGGACGCCGAGCAACGGCGCTTCGGTGACTGGCTGGACCACGACGAGCGGTACGCCCGGACCGGGGAGTTCATCAAGATCGTCAAGGACATCTGGACAAGCGACTCCGTCGACTTCGACGGCGACCATTACCGCATTCGCGACGGACGGGTCTCCGAGCCGCCGAACCCGTTGCCGCAGCTCTACTTCGGCGGTTCGTCCGCTGCTGCCCTGCCGATCGCCGCACAGTACGTCGACTCGTACCTCACCTGGGGCGAGCCCCCACAGGCCGCCGCCGCGAAGATCGCCAAGGTACGCGCCCTGGCCGACACCTTCGGTCGCACGCTGCGCTATGGCATCCGACTGCACACCATCAGCCGGGACACCTCCGCCGAGGCGTGGGCCGTCGCCGAGAAGCTACTCAGCGAGCTGACCCCGGAGCAGATCGACCAGGCCACCCGGTCGCATGCGGCCTCGGAATCCGAGGGCCAGCGCCGGATGGCGGCACTGCACGGCGGCAGGGTCGATGCCCTGGAGAT
>JAUPKM010000640.1 GCA_030837445.1 Actinomycetota bacterium | reverse complement strand
GGCACCTCGGATCGTGGACGGGTTCGACTTGCGCAGATCCCTGACCTGAGCGGCGACCTTCGCAGCGGCGAGCCCGGCGACGAGGTCGACCTCGATCACGTGGCAGAGACCCGAGCCGCGAGGAATGTGGAAGATGATGCCGCGCGTCTTGTCCGGCGGGGTCAAGTCCAGTTGAGACCAGGACCGCCACCGGCCCGGATACGGTCTGGAGTTGGCGTAGATCGCGAGCTGGATCGACCAGGAGACGGCTGAGAACTTCGCTTTGTAGTCCGGCGACTCGCCCAGCTTCCCCGTCTTGAGGTCGCCGATAAACGTGCGGCCTGAGGTGTCCATCAGTAGCCGGTCGAAGCTGCCAGCGACCTGCATCCGCTTGTTCGCGACGAACATCTCCCCGCACACCGGAGTCAGACCGAACCTCCGGCATTCGCGGCGGTACGCCTCACCATCGGCGATCAGATCCGCCGGCAGTCCGTCGGTTGGCTGACCGTAGTCGAGGATCTCCGAGACCGAGTGAATCGCTGTCCCCATATCCCGACCCGAGTCCCCGCCGGCGCGGTCGCAGGCCTTGTCGACGATCTCGTTCAGCTTCGACCGCTCATCCCCCGTCGCGGTGGAGGCGAGCGCGATCAGGTCCGGTGACTTCGCCAGGCCGAGCGCGGTCGTGCGCGCCTTCCACTTAATGAGGTTGGACGTGTCGTCTAGTGCTTTCGCCAGGGTTGACGCGCGCGTGTACGGGTCACCGTCCACGAGGGGTCGGCCCCACCTATCGCGTTTCGGTTCGGGTTGCTCGATGTGTCTCATAGTCTGGTCGCGCCTTCCTGTAGGAGGGTGCCCGGACTGTGTTGATTGGTAGTCGGCCAGTCCGGGCCTAACTCATTGCGTGCCTCGCGCCGGGCTTGCACCGGCCTGCCGCTAGTCGAGGCGGTGCGTGATCCAGTCGTGGAATGTGTAGGAGCGGTGCCCGCAGGTGCAGACGTAGGTGAGGACGCCGAAGATGGCGGCGGGACAGATGACGTCCAGTTGGTGGCTCACGCGTACTCCCGCCGTCGGTGGAGGCAGGGTCTTCCAGTCGAGCGACGGCCAGGCCACGATCGAATCGAGTCGCTTGCGTTCCCGCTTCGTCCCGGTGGTTGTCCAGTAGCGGACCTTTGGTGCTCGCGGGATGCGGACGCCGGTATGACCAGTCCTGTACGCGTCCCTGGGATGCCCGCCGCTGATCGTCTCGTAGTCGAATCGCGGCGACTTGCGCTCCATGTCGGACCATCCGGCGTAGCGGAAGTTGAGCGCCCGGTAGATGAATCCGAGATGGCCGTGTGCCGTGTCGGCGTACGACACGACGATGCACGGATCTAGCAGCGCCAACGCTCGCGCAACGAACCACGACTCTGTATTGCGAGGTTCCGAATCGGCAACCCATAGGCGGTTCAACTCGGTTACTAGGTCGGGCGCGGTTGGCGCTACCGAGAGTTGCGTTTGCCTCGATGCTGGAGTGCCGAACGTAACAACGCCGACCAGGTCGGAGCCTTTACGCAGTCCGAACGCGTGGCTCATCGGTGGACGCCGATGCAGGTAGTGGCTCTCGATGACGATTCGCGCGGCCTGCGGTTTCCCGATAGGCAGCACGGCTAGCGGTTGCTCGATCACGCGTACTCCTCGATGAGTCGTGCCTCGCGGCGTAGGTCGGCCCACACGTGCGGCAGATAGGTGCGGGCGTGATGTTCGACTGACTCCTCCGACATGCCCAGCCGGGTCGCGACCAGGGGCACGGTCTCCCCGTTGGTCAGTAGCCATCCGATGTCGTCGCAGAGGGTGCAGCAGATGCTGTGCGGTTCGCGTGGCGCGGATGCGGGTCGGGGCGGTCGGGTCGGTGGGAGGTTCACGGCGAGGATCTTCGCCGCGGTGGCGGTGGACATCTTCGTCGCTTTGCCGGCGAGGGCGGCGTAGATGACCTTGTTCGTCACCCCGGCGGCTTTGGCGACGGCGTTGGCGGGCCAGCCGTTGTCGAGTTGGGTACGGATGTGTGCGGCGACCGGTTCGGGTGCGATCCACTGTGAGGGTTGCGCGGCTCGGGCTTTGTCGCGGCGGACTTTCGCGGCGTCGCGCATCCATTGGCGGCACAGTTCGCAGCGGCATTTCGCGTACTGGTAGCCGCGGCGGGTTCCGTGAGCGATCATTCGCTGACCCCCAAGAGGTGTAGGGCTAGTACGGCTTGTTGTGGCACGACGCCGTTGCCGCAGATTTTGAGTGCGGCGCTGTGGGATATGCCGTCGGTGTCGGTGACCCAGCCGTCCGGCCAACCCATCAGCCACTCGGTAAACCGGGCCGAGAGTCGCGGCCCGTTTGTGCCGGGGATGGTGGGGTCGGGTGCGGGCCGGCCGATCACTGTCGCCCAACGGTCGACTGCGGCCTGGTAGGTGCCGAAGTCGCGTTGCGCGTCCCAGTCGTCGACCGTCTTACCCGCGCCCATGTCGTTGACGACTGGCGTCGGGAGGAGCGCACCGGGCAGGCACGTCGCATCGTTGCGCTGGTTGCGGCCCTTGTGGTCTCGGCGGGTCGGTGTTGGTAGCAGCGTGGCTACAGCGCCGCTATGACCGTTTGCAGGTTCGGCGCCCCTTGGTTGCCGCTCCATGTACCGGTCGCCATGCTCGCGTGCGTTGTCGGCAGCAACGATGAACAGTCGCGCCCGGCGGTGAGCCGCGCCGGCGTCGGACGCTCGAACAACACCCCACCGCGCGTCGAACCCCAGGCGGGCAAGGTCTCCAACAACTGCGGCGCCTCCCAGGGAAAGGTGCCCTGCGACGTTCTCCAGCACAACGAGTCGGGGTCGTAGTGCGCCAATGGCGTCGGCAACGTAGGGCCAGAGGTGTCGCTCATCGTTGTGTCCTTTGCGTTTACCGGCGTGGGAGAATGGCTGGCAGGGATACCCCGCAGTGAGGATGTCGATCGGTTCCATGCCGGGCCATTCGATGGCGGTCACGTCGCCGTAGTTGGGAACCTGCGGCCAATGCCGTGCCAGCACCTTCGACGGGTTCGGGTCGAACTCGACGAACCACGCCGGCGTAGCGCCGGTGAACTGTTCCACGGCCATATCGAGGCCGCCCGCACCGGTGAACAGCGAACCGATCAACATTCGAGACCCCCTGTATAGACAGGGTGATGGTAGTCCGCTATTCTGTATATACGTTCACTGATAGAGGAGGAACCATGACCACCACCGAAGCCGAGAAGATCGCCCAGATCCGCGCATGGCAAGTGAAGGCGTCCGCCGTCAACACGAACCCGCCCGCAGGATTCGAGGCAACCTGCCCGCAATGCCACCAGCCATCCCACAAGACACTTGTCGAGCGCTGGGGTCACTGCATGGCCTGCCACCGCGCCGCACACGGCGTCTGACATGCCCACACCGCTACGTGCCGTCCGCATCCCAGACGATGTGTGGGCAGCAGCGCTAGACCGCGCCAGTGAGCAAGGGACAACAGTGACCGCAGTCATTCTGGATGCGTTACGCGCGTTCATTCGCTGACCCCCAGCACGTCGGCGACCTGCGACAGGATCGTGTCGGCTGCCTGCACGTTGGTCTGTCCGAGCGCCGAGGCGATACCGGCGACGGCGGTCAGCAGAGCCACCTCAAGTTCCAATGCGGACGCT
>JAUPKM010000639.1 GCA_030837445.1 Actinomycetota bacterium | reverse complement strand
TCGAGAGGAACCGCGACATCGCTCTGGCGTCGTCCTCGCTACGGTGCCTCGCGGCCACAATCGCCCGCCTGGACCGATCGGCCGACATGACGGCCGACAGGGTGGTCAGAATCGGCTCGATTCCGGCGGCCACCGCCTCATCGAAGCCGTCGGGCCGATTGCCCAGTCCGACCATGCCGATCATCTCGTCGCCGGCGAACAGTGGAATGCCCAAATAGCTCGTCATCCCCGGATGTCCCGGCGGAAGGCCACCCCGCCGCGGATCCTGGCTCGGGTCGTTGGAGATGACGATGCTGTGATCCACCAACGTTCGACCGAACAGACTGTCCAATTTGGAGAAGATGAAACCGCCGGACTCGAGGCTGCGGTAGATCTCTCTGGACGGCTCGTCCCAGCTGATATCCGTCAGCGCGCGGGCGATCAGCACAGGGTTTCCGTCCACCACCCCGCACTCGCCGACGAAGCCGATTCCGCTGCCTGTGGCGCTCAGCAGGCGACCCAACGCGTCCCAGTAGGTCGGGGTGGCGTCGCCCTCGATTAGGTACTCCTGCTGGAGTTGCCAGACGTCGGACAGTGTCCGGTTCAGGTCATCGGCTCGCCGAACCGCCGCCATTGCCGCGGTGACCTCTCGATACCCCCAGAGGTGGCCGATCAACCGACCCTGTCGCAGCACGGGCACGTAGTCCCGTTCCAACACCCGACCGTCGACAAGCTCGAGTTGCTCTCCTTGGACGACCTCACCGGCAGCGAGTACGTCGACCACCCGCTGCACGAATCCGGCCGGATCCAGAAAGAGTCCAGCCGACTGCTCTGCCGCGCGCGAGCAGTCCGTGCCCTGCAGTTCGGCCGGCGTCAGAGGTATCCCGAAGAGATCCAGGAAGCGTTGATTGACCAGATCGATGTGCCGACTGCCGTCCTCCACCAGATAGCCGGTGTCGGTGTTGTCGACGAGCGCTTCGAGGCGCTGCAGCCGTTCATTCACTGGGGCCACCCGATCACTCAATGGACGCCCCACCTTAGCGCCCCGGCGCCCGGCGGCGCAGCGGCGCTTCGTTGGCACCGATACCCTCGGCCATGGCCACCGGCGACGCCCTTCCAGATCAGCAGCGCTGGCAGGCGTACGCCGAGAGCGTCGTGGTGCGACCGGACACCGGCGAGGTGCTGTCCGGTGCCGGCGCCGTCGATCAGCTGCCGACCGCGGCTCCTCTTCATGTGATCACCGCCCACAACCCGGCAGGCCAGCCGCAAGTAGCCGAGCGCAATGCCGCCGTTGACGAACAACTCCGGCGCCGGCTCGTGCAGACGGGGCTGACCCATTTTCGCGCCACCGGCGGCTCCCTGGACGCAACCTGGACCGAGCCCGGATACGCCGTGGTTGGACTCAGCCGGGCAGCGGCGGCGGCAATCGCCCTCGAGTTCCAACAGGAGGCTATCTTCGAACTTACCGACCGCGTCTCGATCGTCATCGCGACAGCTGACCTGACGGAACGCTCGCGTCGGCCCCGCCACCGAAGCACCGAACGAGGAGCACCCGAAATGCAACCGGACCCGTCTGAGCCCGATCGCCCGCAAGTCGAGCAAAGCGTTTTCTCCCGCATCCCCGAGGAACTCTGGCTCGCCAGCAACGAGCACGCGTTCGCGGTGCGCGACATCCGACCCGTCTCCCCCGGTCACACGCTCATCGTGCCGCGCCGTCAGGTAGCTGATTGGTGGACTGCCGACGACGTGCAACGCCAAGCCATCTGGAGCCTGGTGGATGTCGTGAAGGCCGCAATCGACCAGGAATTCGCACCGGACGGATACAACGTCGGCTTCAACGCCGGGTCCGCGGCCGGCCAGACCGTGTTCCACCTGCATGTCCACGTCGTCCCCCGCTACCTCGGCGACGTCTCCGATCCCGCCGCCGGGGTTCGTCGGATAGTCGACCCGGACGCCTGAGTCTGAGGCGATCCTGAGGTGAGCGACTGTCGTGCGCGAGCGGTCAGTCGTCCAGTCATCCTGACCATCTGCCGGGGCAGTAGCCGAGCAGCCCACCAGGTGAGTCTGGCCGTCTTCGGAGCTACCAGCAGCATTTCGCCGCGGTCGATCGCTGACTCGATGTCCCGCGCCAAGTCCGCCACCGGATAGAGCTCGCCGGGCATGGCCGCCGCGAGCTCGCGACCGGAGGCGGGCAACACCATCTGGGGTAGATCGGCCGGTGGTTGGGAGTCCAAGATCGGGGTATCGGTGAATCCCGGACAGACGCAGGTCACTTCCACGCCTGTGCCAGCGGCCTCGGCAGCCAGCGACAAGCTCAGTCCGACCACACCGTGCTTCGCCGCCGAGTAGGCCACTAAGTACGGCGCCGGCACCAGTCCCGCCAGCGAGGCGATATTGACGATCCGGCCGCGGCCAGCCGCCACCATGTGTGGATAGACCGCGACTACCCCGTGCATCACCCCGCTGAGGTTGACGTCCAGCACCCGCTGCCAATGGCTCAGCGGCATCTCCTGCGCAGGTCCACCCAACCCGATGCCCGCGTTGTTCACCATGATGTCGACCCCACCGGCCGAGGCGACCACGCCATCGACCAGGGCTTGCACCTGTGCGGCGGCCCGAACGTCGGCCACCTCGGCGCACACGGAACCGCCGTTCGCCGCCGCCACCGGGGCAAGTTCCGCGGCCACCCGGGCAACGGACTCACCGTTGATGTCCGCCAATGTCAGACGGTCCCCGCGGGCAGCGAGTCGCGCCGCCAGCGCGGCGCCGATTCCGGAACCGGCGCCGGTGATTATCACCGATCTGTGCATGGGGTCCTCTGTTCGTAGTGGACTGATCGGAAGGTCCGGGTCATCCGCCGGTAGCGCCAGGTCTGCTCGGGCCAGATGGCCGCCACCCGGCCGTTCTCGTCGAGATACCAGGAGTTGCAGCCCCCAAGCTGCCACACAGTGCCCGCCATTCGTTGCTCAATCCAATTCGTGTAGCGACGTTGGACAACCGGCGACACTGCGAGCACCCGCGGACTCTCGGGATCGCCCGCCAACGCGGCCGCAGTTGCCTGAGCGAGGTAGCGGGCCTGCGCCTCAATCATCACAATCATCGAGTTTCCACCAAGCCCGGTGTTGGGGCCGGTAAGCCAGAACAAGTTTGGGGCTGCGGCAGTCGCCATCCCCAGGAAGGCGCCGCCGCGGTCGACCCAGTCCGCCGCGACGCTGACCCCGTCCAGGCCGAAAACTCGATTGGCCATCGGCGGTGGCAACACCTCAAAACCGGTGGCCAGCACCAGCACATCCAGCTCATGGCGATCGCCGTCGACGGTCACTGCCTGCCGGCCCACGATCTGCTCCAGGGCCCCGACGACTTGTACCCGATCGCGACCCACGGTCCGGTAGAAGTCGTCGCTGAGCAACGCCCGCTTGCAGCCCGGCAAGTAGTCCGGCTCAAGCCTGGACCGCAAGTCCCGATCGCGTACCTCGGTCGCCAACCGACGCCTCGCCTGTTCGGCGGCGCGCTCCAACAGTCCAAGTCTGCTGACCATCGCATGGACAACCAGTTCCCGACGCCAGTATTGCCCCTCCCGAACGATCCGTTGGCTCACCGGCCAGCGCGCGTACAGCCGTTGGCGCCATCGGGGTATCTGCCGGTCATCGCGCGGGAAGATCCACGCCGGAGTCCGCTGGAACACCGTCAGCGCCGAGACTCGGTCGACGATCGCGGGCACCAGCTGAATGGCCGAGGCTCCGGTGCCGACCACCCCTACTCGCAGCCCCTCCAGCGGAACGGCCGCGTCCCAGTGCGCGGTGTGCAAGACCGGTCCGGGGAAATCAGCGAGTCCGGGTATGTCCGGGATGTTCGGTTGGGACAACCCGCCGGCCGCCACCACCAACACCCGGCAGTCGACCCGACCGCGGGAGGTTTCCAGCCGCCAGGTGGACGTCTCCGCGGACCAGTGGGCGCTGCCGACATCGACACCTGTGAAGAGCCGGTCCGTCAACTGCTCGCGGTCGGCCACCTCTGCCAGATAGGCATCGATCTCCGCGGCTGGCGCGAACCGTCTGCTCCAGTTCGGGTTGGGGGCCCAGGAAAGGGAGTAGAGATGACTTGGGATGTCGCACGCACAGCCCGGATAGGTGTTGTCGCGCCAGGTGCCGCCTACCCGATCCGCGCGCTCCAGCAGGATGTGGTCGATACCTGTACGGCGCAATTCATGCGCTGCGGCGATCCCGCCGAAACCGGCACCGATGATCGCCACCGGCACAGCGGTGGGCAGCGGCCTTACGTCCGCGGCCGCCATCAGATCGGCGGCTCCGGATCGTATTGGATACCGCGGCGAACCTGCCGTGCGCGTTCGACGCCCGCCAGCCTGGCCACCAGGTACAAGGCCATGTCGATACCAGCCGAAATACCGGCCGAAGTGACGATGTCGCCGTCATCGACGAACCGGTCTTCGGCGGCGATCCTGATCGTTGGGTCCAGTTCTGCCAGCGTGTTCAATGACGCCCAGTGGGTGGTCGCGGGTCGATCCCGCAGCAGACCCGCGGCGGCGTACACCAGCGAACCGGTGCAGACACTCGCCATGACTGGCACGTCATCCCGCCACTGTCGCACCCGCCCCAGGTGCTGCTCATCGACCATCAGCGCCCTCGTCCCCCAACCTCCCGGATGGATCACGAGGTCGGCTTGGCTGACGTTGGTGAAATCGCCCTGCGCCCCGATCTGCATACCCTTCGCGCATCGCACCGGAGCGCCATCGGCCGATAGACACTCCACCGTTACCTGGTCGTCCGGGAAGGTCAGCGCCCAATAGGCCAACACCTCATAGGGTCCGACCACGTCCAGTTCCTCTGCGTCATCAAAGATCAGGATCGCGATTCGGATCGGCACAACGGCAATAGTGGCAGGTAATGGAAGCGCCAGGAAACTGGGGCACCTACCAAAACGTAGTGATCGGGCGGCTTCGACTGAAGGCCTGTCTAGTCTGCTGCCATGGCTTCCACCGAGACCGAGACGGGCATCCGCTGGCCGCGTTGGCTCAACACCAGTTCCAAGCGACTGTGGGTGATCGGGCCGGTCGTGACTGCGGTGTTGTACGTGGGCGTGTTGGTCATTTACGGACTGAGCACCCAGACCCCGGAAGTGGCCCAGTTGGCGTCGAC
>JAUPKM010000638.1 GCA_030837445.1 Actinomycetota bacterium | reverse complement strand
GTTCACCGGTGGGCTACTCTCTATTGGTGCATTCGTCGATCTGTTCACTCTTCCTGCTCAGACTCGCCAAGTGAACACGCAACGTGCTCTGGGGCTGATGTAATCGGCTTCATATGGGGATTTGTGCTACACAGCGATATACGTTCATGGCCGAAGGCCGGTTCCGTGGAGAGTTGGAACCGGCCTTCGACCTGCTGAGTGAATACGGTTCCCCCGGGCTCTCCCCGAAAATCTCATTCATGGTGGTTGCTTCCTATTGGAGGACGGGGCGGATCTGTTTGCGGTAGACCTCCTCGGTGACTGCAGTGCCGGAGTGGCCTACCAGCCGGGAGATCTCTTTGACAGGAGCGAGACGAAGCTGTGCCGGAGTTCTCGGGGCGTCCATTGGGCTGGGTCGGCCCCGGGAGCACCAGTGATTGCGGTTCTGAAGTCTCGTCGGACGTGGGAGGCGTCCAAGGGCGTTCCGACCTTCGAGGTGAACACCAGTCCCGTCTCGCTCCATGACGATCCGGCCTTGTCACGGGCGGCCTTTTGAAGGTGGCGTTGTGGAGTCCGCCGTCCCCTCCGGCGCGTCGCTGGGACATCAGGCGGCAACCTTCCAACCGGCTTCGGCGTTCAGCAGGGCTACGTAGTCGGTGATGGCGTCTGCGGGGATGAGGCGGGTCCGGCCTTCCTTGACCGACCTGAGCCGTCCGGAACGGAGGAGGTCGAACGGCGTCGGTGACACGGTGGCCGGCCCGCTCAGTGTCTGGCGGAACCGGCTCGTCCCGGCTCGGTGTTCGGCGTTGGCTCGCCGGCACCCACAGGTCCGGACGCCGCCTGCTCGCCGACCTCCGGTGGGTCGGCGTCACCGGGGGCGCCGGCTCGATCCATCTGCCGCCACTCCGGCCGGAAGGCGGGCAACATGGTAGCCAGGAAGTACGCCACCGCCGCCGCGATGATGGTGGCGTTCGCTCCGACGAAAGCCACTGAACCGCCGAGGAGCAGGCCTCCGACCGGTACCCCGACGAAGGACACGGTGCTGGTCAGGGCCCAAGTGCGGCCGAGCATCCGCGGCGGGATGCGCTCGTAGATGGTGGCGCTGAGGATCGGGTTGATCAGGCCGAGGGCGAGGCCGGACGCACCCCAGATGGCCACGATGGCAGGCACCGGGACGTGGAACGCCAGCACCGCGATGCGCGGTGCGCCCCCGATGAGGAAAGCCAGCAGGTAGGTGCGGCGCCGCGGAAGACGGCCGGCCAGGACCGTCGCGACGATGGATCCGACGACGGCGCCGCCGCCGGCGGCCGCCACCACCAGGCCGATCGCCGTCGGCCCGGCGCCCGTCGACCGCGCCCACACAGGCAGCACGATGGCGAAGACCGCCGCGTCGATCATGTTCGTCACCCCGGCCATGCCGGTGATCGCCCGCAGCAGCGGATCCGTCCACAGGACCCGGACACCGGAGCGCAGTTCGTGCCGATACCCCTGCTCGTCCTCTTCCACCGGTCCCGCCGACCCCTCGGCGGCGACCCGGTGCCGAGGGGCGGTGAGCGCGACGACGGCCCCGGAGACGGCAAACGCGATCGCGGTGAAGCCCAGCGCCGACAGCGTCCCCAGCCAGGCCGTGAGGAAGCCCCCGAGGAACGGTCCCGCGGTCTGGCCGAGTCGGTCGATGGTGCCCGAGAGCCCGGTCGCCCGCTCCAGCGGCGTTCCCGCCGCGGCCGCGACATCCGGCACCAGGGTCGACTTGGCTGCGTCGCCGGGGCCACGCGCCGCCCCGGCGACGGCCACGAGGACCAGCAGGAGGCTGAACCGAAGATGGCCGGTGGCGTTCAGGAGCGGAATCGAGCCCACGGCGATGAAACTCGCCGCGTCGGCGACGATGTTTGTCCGCCGCGACCCCACGCGGTCCAGCAGCGGCCCGGCCAGGAACTTCACGATCAGGTACGGCGCCATCTCGCAGAAGGCGACGACGCCGGTGGCGGCCGCACTGCCGGTGAGCGTGAGGGCGAACCAGGGCAGCACGACCATGGTCATGCGGGTCCCGGTCAGCGCCAGCGTCTGGGCGCAGAGCAGACCGACCAGCCCTCGGGAGCTGTGCCGGGCAACGACGGCTTCGGTCAAGACACCTCCTGGCCTGGTCGGCGGAACGCCTGCACCTGCACCGTCACGGCGGCCGCGTCGGCCGGTGTGTCGCGGTCGCCGGCGGGGCGGAAATTCTCGATGAGGTCCGCGATGCGCCGGCGCAGCTCGTGCAGTTCCGCGGCGGTGAGATCCAGTTGGACGTCGCTCCAGATCGCCGCGTCCTGCCACTCCGGCGGAAGCGTGGGCCACTCCTCAATGCTGCGCAGCATCTGGTCCACGAAGATCGAGGCGATACCGCGCAGGAAGATGCCGGCCAATTCGGGATCACCGCGCCGGAGCTCGGCGGGGGAGTACTCGGTCGTCGGCTCGGCCGCCTGCCACCAGCGCTCGCGGGTGGTTCCGCGCGTCGGGTCCTCGGTCACGAAACCGTGGGCCGACAGCTGGCGCAGGTGATAGCTGGTCAGCGCAGAGTTGTGACCGAGTCGCCGGGCGAGCACCGTCGCCGTCGCGGGGCCGTCCGCGCGGAGGGCCGCCAGCAGTCGCAGGCGCAACGGGTGCGCGAGCCCGCGCAGCGCGTGGGCGTCGAGCGGACCGCGTGTCACCGCCGTTTTTGCATCCATACGTCCCACATTAAACTTGCAAAGGAATGCTTGCAAACATTCCTTTGTAGCCCTCCCCGTCCTGCCCGCTCAGCACCGCCTCGATCTCGCCGAGCTCGACGCGGTAGCCGCGGACCTTGGGCTGAGGGTCCAGCCGTCTCAGGTGGAGGAGCAGGGCGGACTCGAGCCGCACCCGGTCGTCGGTGCGGTGGTAGGACTGCTCCGACAGCGGCTCCGGGCCGGACCGGGAGATGTGGTCGACCGGGTCGAGGTATCCGTCGAAGCGCTGCGACCCGCGCACGCCCAGTTCACCGTCGTCGGTGCTCTGCCCGGACTCGGATCTGAGCTCCCAGCCAAGGCGCGGGTAGACCGTGCCGATCGGCACGGTGCTGTTGCTCGTCACCGGCCAGTCGTCGCGGCGCTCCAGCAGGCGGTCTTCGGTGCAGGCGATCTCAACTGGTCAGGGCGACGCTCCGATAGGATCGGATGTC
>JAUPKM010000637.1 GCA_030837445.1 Actinomycetota bacterium | reverse complement strand
GAACTCGGCGTCTGCGGCGAGCACGGCGGCGACCCGGCCTCGGTGCGCTTCTTTCACGACGTGGGGTTGGACTACGTCTCCTGCTCGCCGTTCCGGGTGCCGGTTGCCAGGCTGGAGGCGGGGCGGTCGGCGCTGGGGGTTGGCGGGTCTGACACCCGGTAGGCGCTGCTGCCGCCGAGCCGGGTGGGAGGCCCTCCCCGGGACTGCTGCGCTTTACGTCTCCGGGGAGGGCCTCCCGGCGGGCTCGGCTCCGGCGTGCGTGTCCAGGCAGGGTTCCCGCCAGCGCCAGGTGACTGAGGCCTCTGGGTGGGCGGCGATGGTGGCGCGGAGGTGGTGGCGGCGGGCGAGGCTGGCTGGACAGGGGTGGATTGATAGGGGTGGACCGGGTGATAGCAGGCGGGGGGACTGGCTGAGGGGGTCGTCGATGGCGGTGGCGAGGGCGCCGCGGAGGCCGGTGCCGTGGGCCTTGGCGACGGCCTCTTTGATGGTCCAGACGGTCAGGAATGCCTCGTCGATGTCTGGCGCCGCGAGGATGGCAGACTGCTCGGCCTCGGCGAATCGGCGGGTGGTGGTGGCGCGAGCGCCCGGCATCGGGCGGAGCCGCTCGAGGTCGGCGCCGACCAGACCCTGGTCGGCGGTGGCGATCAGGGCACGGGAGCCACTGTGGCTCAGGCTGAAAGTAGCGGCCCCTGCAATGCTCGGTCGGCCTTCGGCGTCGCAATCGACCGCCCCCTCGGGCCACCCAAGGGCGGAGCGCAGGAACCACCGAATGGCGGCGTCGCGGGTCCGGAGCTCGGGGGACCTCGTCGACAGTTCCTCCCGATCACAGTCAGGCAGAGCCAGCCAGTAGGCCTTGCGCGTGGGCGCGTCGAGGGCGGTGCCGAACAGCCAGGCGGTGATCACTGGGACCTCGCCAGCGTCGTCGCTAGTCCGCCGAGGGTTCGGCCGCCACCAGCACAACTGCGGTGCCGTAGGCGAGCACTTCAGATGTCGGCGTGCCGTTGCTGTCTCCGTCGCCGCCACCGGTGGCAGCGACGGAGTCGAACTTGACGCCGAGCACGGCGTTGCCGCCCAGTGCGGTGGCATGCGCCATCATCCGCTCAACCGCGTGCCGCCGGGCCAGATCAACGGCCTCGGTATATTGCGGGACCTCGCCAGCTTTCAGCGACCGGAACGACCCGGTTAAGCCCTTGGAGAATCCGACCGAGCGGACGAGGACACCCCAGCAGGTTCCGATGGCCCGGTCGATTCGATATCCAGGTGGAGCCTCGAACGTGGTTGTCGTGTAGATCGGTTCGGACATGGGAACGACCCTAGCCGCACCGGTGCGTTATTGACAGTCGATCCCGGCGGCGGCGAAAGAGGTCGGACAGCTCGGCATTGGTGCGTTCCCGTTGGACACCGAGGCGATGATCGCCGCTGTTGCGGCCAGCACAGCAGCGGGTGCCTGCAGCGGGATCTGATGTGCCGAGGCCGTCACGACGCCGTAGCTGGAGTTGCTGGAGAGTTTCGCCGCCTTGCGTTGACCTGCGGTCCAGAGGCCGCCCAATTCGGAGGGCGTGCCGGGGATGGCCGACCCCTCCTGGCCGGCCTGCAGGACGACGACCGGTTTGGGGGTGAGGCTGGGTTCAGCGGCGAGCGCCTTTTCGGCGGCGGCCATATCCAACTGCGCCCCTCCCTCCGACCAGCCCTGCCGATCGAAGGTTCGGTATTGCTCGGGCAGGGATGCTTCGACAAGTTCCAACCCGGCGGTTCCGACCGGATCCGAGGCTGCGGCAACCCGGGCCACCAGGCCGCCATAGGACCAGCCGACCAGGACCAGTGGGCCGGTCTCGCCGAGCGCTGACATCAGGGCGCGCAGCTCATCGGCGGCCGCGACTGGACCCGCGGGGGCGCCGGTGGGTCGAGTTGGCGACAGGCCCGTACCGGGCCGGTCGAAGATGCACACCCTGCTGCTGCGGGCCTGCTCCGCCGCGATAAGGGGCCAGGTCCAGGCGGCTGGCACGAGTAGCCCATTGAGGTAGACCACGGTCGGAGAACCGGACCCGCTGCAGGCGACGGCCTGCACGACACCACCGGCCCGCACCAGCTGCCAGTTCATCGCTGCGGCGGCCGCCAGCGCCTTGTCGGCATCGGCCTGGCTGACGCCGGCAGCGGCCACCAGATCAGGCCCCGGTTTGCTGGCCAATATTGTCGCCGGCGGGATGGCACCCACGACCGCGCCTGGGGAGGGCCCGCTCGCGGAGGGCGCGGTTGAACCAGCACCGCCACCGCAGCCGGCCACCGCTAGCGCCGCGATCAGAGCGACGAGCAGACTCCGACCACGGTTCCCGGCAACGACGAGCAGCCCGCCGCGACGAGCCTTCCCGGCCGCTGCGGCTGGTGCGCTCTCGGGACTGACGACGGGACCGGAAGGTCTGCGGTTGTGGGCCATCAAGGCAGCGTAGGGGAAGAAATCGCCGGGCCGCGTGCACTAGCGTTCCAACCGTTGGCCGGGAGTAGGGCCCGAAGTCAGGAGACGCTATGCAGTGGGACCAACTCGACGCACCGACGTGGCCGGAACCGATCACCAATCAGGCGGCGAAACAGGTGGTCGCCGAGCAGTTGGCGGCGAAGGCTAACGACGGCGACGTGATCGGGATCGGCTCCGGGTCCACGAGTTACCTTGCGCTGCTCGCGCTTCAGGAGCGGGTCGCCGCCGAGGGGCTTCGGGTGCGTTGCGTGCCCACCTCGCTGGAGATCGAGTCGTACCTCAGCCAGATCGGGCTGGAGGTGACCTCGTTGGTCGCCGCGAGACCGGATTGGTGCTTCGACGGTGCCGACGAGATCGACCCCGAACACAACCTGATCAAGGGCAGGGGCGGTGCGTTCGTCCGGGAGAAGCTGGTGTTCGCCGCCGCTCGCTGGCGCTACATCCTGGTGGACGAGAGCAAGTTCGTCGGCAGGCTCGGCGAGAAATTCAAGTTGCCGCTCGCTGTGATTCCGGAGGCTGCCAACCTGGTTCGCTCACAGATCTTCGACCTGCTCGGTGAGTTGCCGCAGGTGCGACCGGCCGGCGGCAAGGACGGCGGAGTCATCACTGAGCAGGGTGACCTGGTGATGGATCTGGCGGTCACCGGGTCGGTACCGATTGCCGAACTCAACTCGATGTTGAACTCGGTGGTCGGCGTGGTCGGTACTGGACTCTTCACCGGGTTCGAGTTCGAAGTCATCTCCTGAGGGTCGGATTCAGGCCATCTCAGCTGCGGCTGGATTCTTGCCATCCGCCGGAAACATACGCGGGTGGTCGCCATAGTCGCGATGATGAGGACATGACTGAGTCCCTCGTTCTGGAAGACGTAGGCGTGCAGAGTGCAACCGGTTGGCTGGCGCGAAATCTCAACTTCGGGCTACTACCGGGACAGGTTCTGGCTGTCGTGAGTCCGCAGTCGGCAGACTCCCTGCGAGGTCTGCTGGCGATAGTCGGAGCCCTACCTCCCGATGAGGGCAAGGTCGTCAATACCACCGGCAGCCCGGCGGTCGGATGGCTGCCGACCGGACCGGGGCTGACACCGGGTGTCACCGTGATCGACCACATGATGGATGCCGCCTCTGTCCGAAAGCCTTCGATCGGTGTCGCTGAATTGCACGAGCGGCTGCGCCAGGTCGGCCTCGATGTGGAGGCCCGCCGTCGGGTGGAGACTCTGGACCACTCCGAGAAGGTGCGCCTTGGGTTGGCGATGGCGCTGGTACGGCAGGTGGGAGTGGTGGCGGTTCCGGAACTCGACTCGGGCCTGCCGGCGGAATTGACGGCGCAACTGTGGAATCTGATCTTCTCGCTTGCCGGCACCGGAATGGTGGTCGTGGTCGGTTGCGCGACCCCCGACCCCCGGTGCCACCTCGCCCTTGAGCTTTGGAGGTATGGATCATGATTCCGTTTCGCAGTGAATGGCACCGACTGACCTCGTCTCGAACCGCCATCGCCTTGCTGGTGGTGTTCGTCGTGACGCCGATGGTGCTGGTCGGGACGGTCCTCTGGTCGCAATGGGCGCCGATGGCCCGGTCGTCGAAGGTCCCGGCCGCGATCGTCAACCAGGACCAGCCGGTAAGTCAGGACGGCAAGCAGTTGGCCGCCGGCGAGACATTGACCAACGAGATTCTGGCGAACAAGGAGTTGGACTGGAAGGTGACGACGGCCAGCGACGCGGACGACGGTCTGCGGAGCGGTCGCTACTACGCAGTGGTGCAGATTCCGGCCGACTACTCCGCCAACGTGGAGAGCCTTGGCACAGCGTCCCCTCGGCAAGCATCGATCCAACTTCGCACCAACGACGCCACCAGCGTTCTAACGCCGGTGGTGGCGTCGAAGGCGCTCGCCTCGGTTGACCGACTGGCAGAGCAACAGATCCAGTCGGGCTACCTGGACGCCGTCTATTCGGCCCTTGGACTTGGCACGGACGCGACCAGTAAGAACGTGGAGAAGTCCGGCGCGGTACTCAAGTCGGCGCAGACGATGAACGCGAGTGCTACCCGCACCAGTCAGCAGGCCGATGCCGCCGCTTCCCAGTCTGAGGCGCAGCAGTCCTCGACAGGTGCGACGGCGGATGCCGCGGCGGCCACCGACGAGGCGGCCAAGACAGCCGAGGCCACCGCTGGCAAACTCCCGACGCCGGCAGCGGCGGTCAGGGACGGTAGCGCGCAGGCGCTCGCCGATATTCAGCAGCTGCAGGCCGAGTTGACGTCCGCCGGCCAGGGGCAGTTCGCCGCGGAGGCGGCAACGATTGCTGCTGAGATGCAGAGCGCGGTGATAGCGCCAGCCGACACAGTGATCAATCTGTCCGGGCAGGCTGCTAGCCAGACGACCACTACCCGGGAACGGGCCGACGACGCGGCCAGCACGGCCTCGGCCACCAATACTGCCGCCGGGATGGTGACGCAGGCGGCGCAGGCGTCTGCCACGAGTGCGCAGGCCACGGTGACAGAGGCCACCACCATGCTGAACGGCGCGCAGACGCTGAATACCTCGATGGTGGAGTTCACCAAGCGGACTCCGCCTGCGTTTGCCAACCAGAAGGAGACCTACGCCAAGATCCTCAACGATCCGGTCAATTCGCAGGTGCTGATCGCCAACCAGGTACGTGCCGTTGGTGACGGGATCACCTCCCAATTCGTGCCCGCGGCGCTGCTGCTGGGGGCGCTGGGCACGTTGCTGTTCGTGCCGGCCCTGCTGCCTCGGCTCCGGCTCGCCGGAGCTGGCGCACTCCGGCTGGTGGCCGCCTCGGCGATGTTCCCGCTGGCGGTCTCCGGTGCACAGGTGGTTCTGCTGCTGGCGGTGCTGGTCGCGATGGGGATGCGGGCCGCCGCGTGGCTCCCGCTGATAGGGATGCTGCTGTTGACGGCAGTCTGCGCAGTGGCGATCGTGCAGTTGCTCCGAGCGTGGCTTGGAGTACTCGGGACCTTTGTGGCCATGCTATTCATCTTCCTGCAACTGGCGGCGAGCGCGGGCGCCCTGCCGGCTCCGGCGCTCAGCGGCATCTACTCCGTGCTGGAACCGGCGATGCCGATGACCTATGCGGCCGACGGCATCCGGCGTGCCATCGCCGGCGGTGACCTGGCGCCACACCTGCTGATCGACGCCGGTGTGCTGGTGATCGTCACGGTGGTGGCCTGGGGACTGACTGTGCTGGTTGCCAGCCGGCGCCGGATGGTGGTGATCGCAGACGTGCGGCCGGGGATCCAGCCAGTCTGACGCCGAGGCCGGGGAGCTGACGGGAAGATTCGTCGCGCCGGTATCACGGCGCTACGGCGCCTGCATGCCAATCGTCAAGGTTTCTTGATAATTACATGGCTGTTATTCCCCCCTCGCTATGGTCGCGAACGCGAGCACAATTGCGCGCCTGCACTCCAGCGGGACGCCTGTGCGCCAGCGGAGGCACCGACGATCGCCTCCCCGACGTCGACGAGGAGCCCATGTCTGCCAGGCCAAGATCAGCCCTCCGAGGATCGCCCTCGAAACCCGCAGTCCGGGGCAGTCGGGCGGCGCGCGTGGTGGTGTGCGGGGTACTGGTGCTGGGCGTCGGTGCGACCGGGTTGGTGTTGAGCCCGGCCGCCGGTGACCGGAGCGATATCGAACGGGTTTCTGCGCAGGTGTCGGATTTGGAGTACCGCGCGGCAGCGGCCGGCGAGCGCGCCAACGGTGCCCGGCTGGCTGTGGACAAGGCCCAGGCGCGACTGGTGGTCGTGGAGGCCCGGCTTGCCAAGGCTCGTACTGCGCTGGATCTGCAGCGGGTAAATCTGACGAAGTTGGTACGACAGCTCTATGTCAATGGCGGGATGGATGGTGCCCTGCTCTCCTTCACGCTCGACGACCCCTCGGACCTCCTCTCACAGTTGGATGCCTTGTCCGTGGCGTCGTCCAGCCAGACGGGGATCGTCGACGCCGCCCGGGCTGCAGCCGTGGAGCTGCAGCACAGCGAGGCCGAGGTGCAGGCCGAGAAGGATCGGCTCGCCGCGGCGGCCGCCGACCTCTCGGCGCAAGAGCAAGCCGCACGCGAGTCCCTGGGTGAGGCGCAGAGTCTGCTGGCCAGCCTGAAGGAAGAGGAGCGACGCCGGATAGCGGCGATCGAGGAAGCCAAGCGGCAGGCCGCGATCGCCGCTGCCAAGCGGGCCGCCGCGGCGCTCGCCGCCCAGCGCGCCGAGGAGGCTCGACTGGCGCAGGCCGAGGCGGCCCGGCAACAGGCAGCGGCCGCAGCCCAGGACGCCGCCGACCAACAGGCCGCAGCCCAGGCGCAGCAGGATGCCCAGGCCGAGGCAGACGCGGCCGCGGCGGCAGCCGAGGACGCTCAGGAGTCGGTCGAGGAGGCCGCCCCAGAAGTTGCGGCACCCGAGGACACTGGCAATGAGAACGGTCCCGCGACCGACTCCGGCGAGGCACCGGCAGCCAACCCGGGCGGGTACGGATCCGGTTCGGTCAATGACGTGATCGACTTTGCGCTGGCCCAAGTAGGCAAAGCCTACGTCTGGGGCGCTGAAGGACCCGACTCGTTCGACTGCTCGGGGCTGACGATGATGGCCTGGCGGCAGGCCGGCGTCAGCATCTCGCACTACTCAGGCTCCCAATACGACGAAACCCAGACGGTCTCCACCGATTCACTGCAACCCGGTGACCTGCTCTACTTCTATGCGATCAGTGAGCATGTCGGCATCTACATCGGCAATGGCGAATTCGTGCATGCGGCCAACCCTGGGGCGGGAGTGGTGCATGCCAGCCTCGACGGCTACTGGCGTTCCAACCTGGTTGCGGCCTCCCGACCAGGGTGACCAGCGCGGATGCTGGGCCCTCGGCAGTCAGGGTGACCCGGCAAGGAGCAATCACCACCGTCATCCTGCACCGCCCAGAGGTGCGTAACGCCGTCGACCGGGACACCGCCGACGCGCTCGCACGCGCATTTCGGGAGTTCGATGCCGACCCGGACGCCTCGGTCGCGGTCCTCTGGGGCGACGGGGGCACGTTCTGCTCCGGCGCCGACTTGAAGGCGATCGCGGCGGGGGCACCGAACCGGCTGTCCGCCGATGGTGATGGACCGATGGGACCGACTCGGCTGCAGTTGTCCAAACCCGTGATCGCCGCGGTCAGTGGATTTGCGGTGGCGGGTGGGCTGGAACTCGCCCTTTGGTGCGACCTTCGAGTGATGGAGGAGGACGCGACAATGGGTGTGTTCTGCCGACGTTGGGGCGTCCCGCTGATCGATGGTGGAACAGTTCGGCTGCCCAGGGTGGTGGGGCAGGGCGTGGCCCTTGATCTGGTCCTGACTGGCCGCCCGGTGGGCGCTGAGGAGGCGCTCCGAATCGGTCTGGTGAGTCGGGTGGTGCCGGCGGGTGAGGCACTTCCCGCGGCACAGGAGTTGGCCGGGCAGCTGGCGGCGCTGCCGCAGACGTGCCTGCGCTCGGACCGGCTGGCGCTGCTGCAGGGCACGGGTCTGCCCGAGCCGGCGGCCATCGGACTGGAGTGGCAGCGCGGGTCAGCGGTGTTGGGTGCCGACGTCATCGCAGGGGCAAATGGATTCCTGGCGACCGAGTCCGGCCGCGGCTAGACTCGCGAACCTCAGGTGTGCGGGATCCGTCCGGGTCCGGCAACTCGCCGACGGAGTGGTGATGATGGACGTCAGGACCCTAGATTGGCGGCCAGTGGGGGTTGGTCCGAGTCGGTCGAATCGTTGGTTGGGCTAGATTCCGCCAGCACTTTGGTGCTTGTGTTTGCCGCCAGTGATGTGGGACCGGAGCCATTTGCGGAGCTGCGGGCGGCACTGCCGCTATCCCTGATCACCGGCTGCTCCACAGCCGGCCAGATTCGCGGCCGACAGCTCTCATCAGATCCGCTGCTGGTGACCATCGTCCGGTTCGAGCACTCCCGGCCGACGCTGGCCTGGGTTGAGCTTTCTGGTGCCGCGGATTCAGCCGCAGCGGGTAGGAAGCTTGGGCTCCAACTGGCTGGGAACGGAATCTCCGGGCCCCGTCACGTGCTGTTGTTGAGCGTCGGATTGGATGTCAACGGGTCCGACCTGGTCGCTGGGCTGACCGCCGAGCTGCCTGCTGGCAGCTGGGTGTCGGGCGGTCTGGCTGGCGATGAGGCGGACTTTGATCAGACCTGGGTCTACTGCGGTGATCAGTTGCGCGAGCGTGGTGTGGTCGCGATCGACCTGGGATCAGATGTTGACGTCAGTTACGGTTCCGAAGGTGGCTGGGAAGGGTTCGGTCCCAGCCGGATGATCACCCGAAGCGAAGGAAACGTACTGCTGGAGCTTGACGATCGACCGGCACTGGCCCTCTACAAGGAGTACCTGGGGATGCTGGTCGATGATCTGCCAGCCAGTGCGCTGCGGTTTCCGCTGGCGATAGAGTCCCCTGACGGTGGCACCTCCTACGTGCGCACGGTGCTGGCAGTGGATGAGGACAGCAACACGATGACGTTCGCTGGTGACGTACCCGTCGGCTGGTCGGCGCGCCTCATGCGGACGACCACCGAGCGGTTGGTCGACGGGGCCGCTGGCGCCGCAGCGGCCAGTGCGCAACCCCAGGGATCATTGGCGCTTGCGATCTCCTGCGTCGGGCGGCGCCTTACCCTCGGGGAGTGGACGGAGGATGAGATCGAGGCGGTCGCCGATGCGTTGCAGTCCACCACCGGCACCATCGTGGGGTTCTATTCCTACGGGGAGATCTCACCGACGGACGGAGTGAACGGCCTGCACAACCAGACGATGACGGTCAGTGTCATCTCGGAGCATCTACCGTGACCGGCGAGGCCCCCCCAATGGTGGGCCAGGACGCCCACCATTGGGTGTTGCTGCGGCAACTCAAACGGGCCGGACTCAGCACCCACGCACCCCCGGCAGACGAGGAGTCCTGGCGGCTATTCCTGGAGCGGGTGAGCGCGACCTACCTGGAATCCGACAAGCAGCAGTACCTGCACGACCGCGCGGTGGAAGTCAGCACCCGGGAGATGGCGTCGCTCTACGACGAGCTGGCGCAGGCGAGCGAATCAAGCCTGGCGCTGCAACGCGATTGGCTGCAGACAGTCTTCGATGCCGCCCCCAGCGGACTTGTGGTGCTCGATGCCGCCGCGACGGTGATAGACGTGAATCCAAGTGCGGAGAGGTTGTTGGGAATCTCCGAGCACAGCGCCAACGGTCAGCCGCTGGGGGCGCTGCTCAGCGATGGGTCGGCGACTGTGGTCGATCTTCAGCGGGCCTGTGAATTGGGCCGGGACTGGCTCGATCCGGACGCTGAGATCTGGACCGAGTCCAGGGCCGCCTTCCCGGCGGCGCTGCAGTTTGTGCCGCTGGTGACGCGCGGCAGTACCGGCGGCGGGGTGTTGTCCATTTTGGATCTGAGCGAGCGCAAGCGGGTGGAGCAGGACCTGTCCTGGCGGGCCACGCACGATGTGTTGACCAGGGTGCTGAACCGATCGGCGCTGTTGGATCGGGTCGCGCTGGGAATCGCCCGCGCCGAGCGGGACGGCAACCCCCGGGCAGTGCTGTTCCTGGATCTCGACCGGTTCAAGGCGGTTAACGACACGCTCGGGCATGCCGCCGGCGATCGGCTTCTGATGCAGGTGGCGACTCGGTTGTCCGGGGCGATCCGCGACGTCGACGCGCTGGCCAGGATTGGCGGCGACGAGTTCGTCATCCTGCTGGACGGTGTCGCCTCGCTGTCAGCGGTGGAACTGGTCGCCCACCGGGTGACGGCCGCATTGGCCCCGCCCTACGTGTTGGGGGAACCGTACGAAGATCCGGTGCACGCGTCGGCATCCATCGGGATCGCCGTGGCCGAGTCGGGATCCAGCCCGACGTCGCTGCTGCGGGACGCCGACTTCGCCCTCTACGCAGCCAAGCGAGCCGGCCGCGACCAGCACGTCATCTTCGACGCGTCGATGCGAGACGAGGTGGCTGTTCGGGTCCGGTTGGAGAAGTTGCTGCGGGCTGCGGTATCGCGTGGGGACCTGCACATGGCCTTCCAGCCGGTGTTCTCGATGAGCGGTGGGGCGTTGCTCGGATTTGAAGCCCTGCTGAGGTGGACGGATCGGGACGGACCCATCCCGCCGTCGGAGTTCATTCCGCTGGCAGAGGATAGCGGGCTGATTCAACGGATCGGCGCGATCGCGTTGGATATCGGAGTCTCATTCGCGGCGGAACTTGGCCGACAGCCGATGGGCGAAAGTCTGACGGTGTCGGTCAACATCTCCGGTTTGCAGGTCACCCATGGTGACCTCGCGGCGCAAGTGGCGGAGGCGCTGGAGCGGCATCACGTGCCCGGGTCGCGGCTGATCCTGGAACTCACCGAAACCGCCCTGCTGAGCGATCCGAAGGCAGTTGCCGCACGGATGCAGGCGATCGCAGACCAGGGGGTCGAACTTGCCCTCGATGATTTCGGAACGGGCTTCTCCTCGCTGACCAGCCTGCGCGAGTTCCCGCTGGCCGCGTTGAAGGTGGATCGGATGTTCACCCGCAATGTCGACAGTTCCGAACGGGATCGAGCCATTGTTGCGGCGGTCGTCGCGCTCGGGCACGCGCTGGGCCTCAGTGTCGTGGCAGAAGGTGTGGAGACGGCTCATCATCTGCATACCCTGACCGAGATGGGCTGCGATGCTGGCCAGGGCTTCTATTTCGGTCGACCACTGGTGTGGGAATCAGCGCTGGCGCTGGCAGCGGCCTGGGGCGCGCCGACCAACGGCTAACCCGCGTCGGTTGGCGCTGAAGCGGCGGCCCCCGCCGGGCTAGGAACCTGGCTCGGCCGCCGATTCCGGGCCGCGTCGTTGAGGCGAAGTTCGCCGCCGAATTGCAGCAACAGGGCGACGGTGGCTGTCCAGCCGGTTTGGTGACTTGCACCCAAACCGCGACCGTTGTCGCCGTCAAAATACTCGTGGAACGGCACCAGATCCCGCCAATTGGGGTCCTGCTGGAAGTAGTCGTTGTCGCCGAAGACTGCCCGGTTACCGTCGCTGTCTCGCAGAAAGATCCGGGTGAGGCGGAGCGTGAGGCCCTTGGCGACCTCGGCCAGCGAGACCTGGTTGTCGCTGCCGGTAGGAAAGTCCACCGCGAGAGTGTCGCCGAAGAAGCTGTCATAGGCCAGCAGCGACTGCACCAGCATCAGGTTGATCGGGAACCAGATCGGGCCGCGCCAGTTGGAATTGCCACCGAACATCCGGTTGTGTGATTCCGCTGGCCAGTAGGGCACCGAATACGTCGTGTCGCCGACTCGAAATTCGTAGGGGGTATCCCGATAGGCAGCAGACACCGATCGGATGCCAAAGTCGGACAGCATCTCCTGCTCGGCAAGTAGGTGCGAAAGGATCCGGCGCAGCCGAGTGCTGTCGACCACCGAATACAGCACCGAACTGCCGTCGCCCTGCGAGGCGGAGAGGGCGACCGATCCGGTGAACTCCGGATGGTGGCGCAGCAGGTGGTCCCGCAGTTCCGCCATCACCTGGTCCACGTGGCCGTCGAGTCCCTCGCTCGTCTGGTTGACCGGCACCGAGATGCAGGCCAGCAGCGGGATTACCGACTGCAACGAGATGACCCCCAACTGGGTGCTGCTGCCGTCGGCGTTGACGATGACATCCCCATAGAATCCGTCGTCGTCATTCCACAGGCTGTAGCCGTCGATGCCCTTCTCCAACACGTTCGCGACGATCGTGAAGTCGAGCAGCAGTTTGGAGATATCCGCTCGATAGCCATGGTGGGTGTGACTCAACTCGACTGCGATCTCGGTCAGCTGCAGCGCCATCTGGGCGACCCAGGCGGTGCCGTCGACCTCCGCCAGCCGGCCACCGGTGGGCAGCGGCTCGTCGCGGTTGAACACCCCGATGTTGTCCATCCCCAAGAACCCACCGGCAAACAGATCGTCGCCGGCCGGGTCCTTCGTGTTGAACCATTCGGTCAGGCTGATCAACAGCGCCCGGAAGGCAGTGGCCAAGAAGTTGCTGTCCGCAACCCCGGTCACCCGGTAGTCGACCAGGTAGATCTGCCAGGCCGCCCACGCCAGCACCGGCGGGTTGGTATCGGAGAAATTCCACTCGTAGGCCGGGATCTGACCGTGTGGATGTTGGTAGAGACTCGACAGCATCAAGGTGATCTGGCGTTTCGCGAACGCGGAGTCCACCAGTGCCATCGTGACGGCATGGAAGCCCATGTCCCAGGCGGCGTACCAGGGGTACTCCCAGGCGTCCGGCATCAGCAGCACGTTCTCGTTCACTATGTGCTGCCACCTACTGTTGCGTCCCTTCAGCCTTTCCGCGGGCGGTGGTGGCTGCGTCGGGTCGCCGTGCAACCAGCGATGCACGTGATAGTTGTAGAACTGCTTGCACCACAGCAGACCGGCAATTGCCTGGCGCTGCACAAGGCGCTCATCCTCAGTGAGGGTGCTGGGCTGCCAGGCAGTGTAGAACTCGTCCGCCTCCTGGTGGCGGGTGGCGAGCACTGTGTCGGCGTCGTCGAACGGGTCGTCCAATTCGGTATCGGTGAATCTGGTCAGCAACACCATCGTGGCGCCGGCGTCGAGGGTGGCCGTGGCGACAGCGGCCGCCTTGCTCCCGCCGTCGCCGTTCACCGCTGAATGATCGCCGCCGACGATCGCGTCGTTGATCCCGTCCTTGGTGTAGGGCGTCTCGGATTCGCTGCCGAAGACCGCCTCGTTGTTGGTGGTGTTCTCGCAGAACATCCACTCGATTCCGTGAGTGGGCCCACTGCGCCCCACGACGCGGGCATAGAACCATCGTCGACCGATGGCCTGGTGATCAGTGGAGATGCCGCCCTTCGCCAACCCGATCAGCGGCGGACGTTGGTCGACTTCCCATGACCAGGTGTTGCGATACCACAGTTGGGCAGCCACGTGGATCGGTGCGGGGTCGGGCCCTCGGTTGGTGATGGTGGTGCGGCAGATCACGTCTTCCGGTCCGGCTTTGGCGTACTCGACTGTGACATCGAAGTAGCGGTTCTCCCGCCAGCTCGACTCCAGCGCATCGAACAACTCGTATTCGGGTTGGTCGCTATTCCGGGCCGCATTGGTGTCACGTAGATCGCGGTACGGGAACGCGACCTGGGGGTACTTGTAGACCATCGAGGCGTAGGAGTGCGTCGGGGTGTTGTCGGTGAAGAACCAATAGTCCTTCACATCCTCACCATGGTTGCCCTGACTGTTGGTCAGGCCGTAGGGGCGCTCCTTGAGGACCTCATCGGCACCGTTCCAGAGTCCGAGTCCCATGCAGATGGTCTGCTGTTCGTCGCACCAACCGGCCAGCGCATCCTCGTTCCAGCGATACGCACGCCGGTGCGAGTCCTCGAACGGGAAGTAGCTCCAGGCATCGCCATCGGCCGAGTAGTCCTCCCGGACAGTGCCCCAGGCGCGTTCGCTGACGTAGGTCCCCCAACGTTGCCACGGTGCCTTACCAGCGACCGCCTCGTCCAGACGTTGCTGCTCGGCGGTGCCGCTTCGCTGCCGAATGGAGGCGGCGAGGCGTTCAAGGGCTGCCGGCACCCGTCTGGCCGGCTATCCGAACGAGACGGTCGGCGGCGCGGTCTGGCCGGCGGGGGCCTGGTAGAACTCGCGCTTGGAGACACTTGCCATCCCGGCAAAGAACATCCAGGGGATGGTGGCGACCAACTTGTTGAGCGTGGCCACGGCGTCGTTGTAGTACTGCCGCGCGAACGAGAGTTGGTTTTCGGTGTCGGTCAGCTGCTTCTGCAGTTCCAGGAAGTTGGTGGAGGCCTTCAACTCGGGGTAGTTCTCCGCGACCGCCATCACGTTGACCAGAGCTTTGTCCATCGCTGCCTCGGCGGCCGACTTCTCCTCGACAGTGCCAGAGCGTGCCGCCTCGGTCACGCGGGCTCGAGCCTCCGTCACAGCTTCGAAGACGCCCTTTTCGTGTGATGCGTACCCCTTGACGGTCTCGACCAGGTTGGGGATCAGGTCCGCGCGACGCGTCAACTGGACATCGATACCGCCCAGGGCTTCCTGTGCGGCGATGTCAGCCTTCTTCAACTTGTTGAAGCCGACGACGAAGAAGATCACCGCCAGGACGATGATCACCAGGATGATGATCAGGATCGTGGCCATTGATGTGCTCCTATCGGTGGGTGTGAGGGCGGAACTGTCGAACCGTGTTGATCAACTGTAACCTTTCGCGGGCACCTGCACACCGGTCGCGGCCGAGCCGCCTCACCAGGAACCGCCCCCGCCCCCTCCGCCTCCTCCGCCGAAGCCGCCTCCGCCGCCACCCGAACTCGATGACGACTGGGACGCCTCGTAAGCGCTGATCGATGAGTTCAGTGAACTCTCGAAACTGTCGAATCCGCCGCCGCCGCTGAACATGCTGGCGCCGCCGATGTAGCCATACGGATACCAGAGCGGTATTGGCGGCTCCTCGTTCATCTCCACCCGATACTTCTCGGCCCACTTGTCCGCGACTCCAAAGGCGACCGCGTAGGGCAGGAAGGCGATGAACAGGTTCTTGTCAGCGGCGAAGTCGAACCGTTGCTCGGAGGAGGGGGTGGACAGCAGTCGCCGGAACCCGGCCGACTCCGACCACAGCCTGCGGCCGGTCTCGGTTCGCCTGGTACCTACGCCGGTGCCGGCTAGCACCACGCCACCGATGGCAAACCCGGCGAACGGCAGGCCGTACATCGTCGGCCCCAGCCAGCCGATGAACCCCACCCCCGCGAGGATTATCGACGCGAACCAGAGCATCTTGCCGATCGACTCGATCGGGGCCTTGACGGTGAAGCCGGACGACTCCGCCCAGCGGGAGGCCGCCGGCTTCACGGACCCGACAGCTGCCTTGATCTTCGTCCCGGCCGACACCGACCCGTCGGAGGTCACTGTGGCGGCGTAGGTCTGGACGCCCAGGGAAGAGCCCACCTGCTGGGTGACCGGGTCGGTCGCAGCCCAGAATTCCGGTGTGGTGATGCCCTGCACGGTCCAGACGTCGTTGTTCTGGTACAGCTTGACGAGGTCTTGGTCTGCCGCTCGCATGATCGACGCGACGAGGGCGTGCTCGCCGATGTCCTCCGTGGCCATATAGACGGTCTGCACCGGACCCAGATCCTTCGGTGGCGCATACATCACGGGGAAGCCGGGTTCCGGTTCGCGGGTGCTGCGCCCCCAGAGCAGTCCCACTACGAGCCCTATCAGCGCGAGCGCCCCGACGACTATCACGAGCGGCAGACTGCGCCCGAACACCGGATCGAAGGCGATACCCCAGGGCACAGTGACCTGCGCCGGGGCCGGCGTGGCCATCGCTGCCCGGACCGTCATTCCGCTGGTGGGCGGCAGGTTCGCACCGGCCAGCGTGATGGTCTTGCTACCAGCTCCGGTGATGACGCAGGGGCCCTGCTTGTTGGCTGTCGTGCTGGAACCGGAGGTGCACTGCACTTGTCCGGAGGGCGAGGGCAGGTTCACTGTCACGTTGGCCTTGGTGATCGGCATGCGCCAGCCGTTGGCCACCACGTTCCAGTAGAAGACGGATTGGGCCGGCTCAGTGTTGGTTCCCTGGCTGGACAGGTAGGTGGAGTCACCTGCGCTGGCCGGGAAGATCGCCCCCGGCACGGTGTAGGAGATCACGTAGACGTGGCTGCCGGGGGAGACGAAGGTATTGGGGTCGCCGATCTTGGCGACGTAGTAGCGGTCGTTCTCCCAGCTGTAGCTCACCGGCACTGGTCGGCCGTCCATGGTGATACTGGTGACGGTTGGTTCCAGCCGTACATGAGGGTCGGCCTTGGTCGTGACGTCAAAGAATCTGAAAATGCCGTGACGACCGCTGGGAAAGGTGGCGGTGAGGGTCTCGGTGGCAGACAACTTGCCATCTGCTGCGACATCGAACTGACCTTGGTAGTTGGTGACCGTCACAGGGTCGGTCGTCGTCGTGCTACTTCCGCTGCTGCTCGTCAGGCCGAACACGACCGGCCAGAACAGGCCTACGCAGGTCATGATCACCAGCAGTACAGTCGCAAGTACCCGCTTCTTCGAGATTGAACTCGCCGCGTTCGTCATTGGCCTCTTCCTCCGCTGCTCTGCACGACCCTAGCGCTCGCGAGCAACTGCCGGGCGTTGTCGGCCAGCACTTTAGTCCGGACAGTTGGGTCCCCTGCGGATGCGATCAGGGCCTTCGCGATTCCCATCGCCTGCGGATAGAAGGGCCAGTCGCTACCGAACAGCAGGCGGTTGGCGGGGCCTTCCGCGAGCAGCAACCGCACGGTGCTGATCGGTTGGGAGGCTGTCTCCAACCAGACATTCGGGTACTGGTTGGCGAGCTTCAGCGCCTGGGGGGCCTGCAGGGCTCCTGCGTGCCCGAGTACGAAAGTCGTGTCCGGACATTCGGCCAGGGCTCGTTCGTAGTTGCGCACCTGCGACAACCTGCGCCCGAGCCTGGTCTCGATGTCGACCGGGCCACAGTGGAAGAAGACGGGCAGGCCGCGGGCCCCGCAGGCCCGGTACAGCCGCAGGCAACGGTCGCTGCCGGGGTTGACCAACTGCACAGCCGGGTGGAGCTTGATGCCGCGGGCGCCGGCGGACTGCTGGGCGTCAAGGGCTGGTCCGGGGTCGCGGGTCAGTGGATGGACCGAACCGAAGACCAGTAACTCGAGGTCGTCGGAGGTCCCGGTGTCGGTAGCGGTCGCCGTGAGCCACTCCTCGGCATTGTGGGACAGGCCCAAGGGCAGATCGATCGCGTGCAGAACAGAGGTGCAGATCGACATCGCGGCCATTTCGCGCCGCAGGTTGGGCACCGTGTGACTGGCCCGCATGCTGGTGCCCACCGAGTCGCTGGCTGGGTCGTGTCGCGGGCTGAAACTCCCGCCGGTGAGATCGGCTTTCATCGCCGCCATGTCAACCGGTGTCAGATTGCGATTCGCGTACACGTCGAGATCCATCGGCGCCGCCGCCGGCAGGTAGGTAAGCGAGGTCGGCGTGGCCGCCCGCAGATCGACATTCGACCGGCGAAGGTAGGTCAAGGCCAGATGGGAATGGAAGTCGATCACCGGGCCGATCGAGGGGTCGAGTGTCAGCCGCCCGTCAACCAAGTCGAACCACGGCAACCGAGCGAGGTCGGCCGTGCGCTCGAAGGTGGTCGGAAGACGCGACATGGTCGTCCTAGGATAGTCATCCGCGTTGCTGACAATGCGCCGCGCGGATCGGTGAGTCCACCCCACGCATGCGTCGACCGCCGCACTCGGCCATGCTGGAGGTACACCCTCCCGACCGGACGCTTCCGCCACCCTCAGGCGCTCCCGAGCGGTTCGGCGGGGGAGTTGGCTGGTCGGAACCGATGGAGGAGTGGTCATGGGTCTGCGAGATACCAACCTGGTCAAGCTCAACGGTGGCAGTTTCGACGTGCTCATCGTGGGAGGCGGCATTAATGGAGCGGTCTCGGCTGCGGCGCTGGCCGCCCGTGGCGCCTCGGTAGCGGTCATCGACCGGGGTGACTTCGCGTGTTTCACCTCGATGGAGTCGTCCAACCTTGTCTGGGGCGGGTTCAAGTACCTGGAGAACTACGAGATCGGATTGGTGCGCAACCTGTGCCTGTCTCGCAATCATCTGATGCGCGCCTACCCCGCCAACCTCAAGGAGATCCGATTCCTCGCCACGCTCGATCAGCACGCCCCCTACAAGCCGTGGTTCTCGGCGCTTGGCGCCACCGCCTACTGGATGATCGGCAACGGCTTCACCAAGCCGCCGGCACTTCTGAGTAAGAAGGCGATCACGGCCCGCGAACCGGTGGTCAAGGTCGAGAACGCATTGGGTGGGATCGAGTACTCCGACGCCTACATTGTCGATAACGACTCCCGGTTTGTGTTCGGCTTCATTCGATCGGCGCTGAACTCCGGGGCGGTGTGCGCCAACTACGTCGAACTCATCTCGGCCCAGCGAAGCCCCCAGGGTTGGACCGCGGAACTGAAGGACACCGACACCGGAAAGGACTACCAGGTCTCTGCGCGGGTCATCATCAATGCCGCCGGGCCGTTCATCGACGGCATCAACAAGGAGTTGGGGATCAGCACGAAGCACAGCATCGTCTTCTCCAAGGGGATTCATCTGTTGGTGCCCCGAATCGCGGGCAGCGAGCGGGTACTGGCCTTCTTCGATGACACTGAACGGTTGTTCTATGTGATTCCGATGGGACCCCGGTCGGTGATCGGCACGACCGACGAACGTGTCGACGGTCCCCACACGCATGTGGAGGACGCGGACCGGGACTTCCTACTCGACCAGATCAATGCGCGGCTGAACCTGGCGGAGCCGTTGACGCCCGATGACATCATCTCGTCTAGGTGTGGGGTGCGCCCGCTGGTGGTCGAGGGCTCCGGGGAGGGTTCGGAGAAGAAGGACTGGACCTCACTCTCGCGCAAGCATGCGATGGAAATCGATCGCACCAATGCCTTCGTCAGCATCTTCGGAGGCAAACTGACCGACTGTGTGAACATCGGCAACGAGGTCGCCCGGGCAGTCGCGAAACTGGGCGTCGAGCTGGAGCGGGATCGACGCTCCTGGTACGGCGAACCCCCGAAGGCTACTCGGCTGGAGTTCTTTCGGCAGGCGCGGTTGATGCACTTGGACAAACTGCGGCAGCGGGCAAGTTTCGAGACGTTGTCGACGAGGTTGTGGCGCCGGTACGGACTGCGGGCGTTCGCCATGTTGGAGGCCATTCGCGACAATCCGGCGATGGCTGAGGACATCATCACCGGTGCCGAATACGTGCGAGTCGAGCTCTACTACGCGGCCCAGACCGAGATGATCACGACTCTCGACGACTTCCTGCGCCGGCGGTCGAAGATTGCGCTGGTGCTGAGCTACGAGGAGATCCGGGACGCCGAGGGAATCCACGAGGCCTGTCAGTTGCTGTTCGGCAAATACGCCCAACTCCGCTACGACGAATACTTCACCCCGGAGCGGGAAGCGGAGGCCCGCCGTCTGCGCGCCCCTGATGAGGCCTTGCTCACCGCCGCCGGCTGAGTCTTGGCATCACCATGGGCGTGGCGTCTTTGACGACGAGCCCGGCGGCGGTACCGAATGGGTGGAGAAGCGGGCCGGTAGTTGAGCTCGCATCGGCTCCGGTGGTAGCGGGGCCTGCTGTCGCTTCCGGGAAGGGGTCAGCTGGGGCAGTTGTCGACCGCGCACCGTCGCCGCAGCGACGAGCATCAAGATCCCCGCAATGGCCAGCGGGAGTTTGGCGTGGGTCAACGCGTCGGTGAGGGCCACCATGGCGGGAGTGGCACCGGCGCCCAGCGTTGGCACCGGCGCGACCGCCAACAGCAACAGCACGATGCCGGCGACCCCAGGTCGCTGCAGGCCGAGGATTGCCACCAGCACGGCGATCGCGAAGTCGGCCAGCAGGATCGCGCGTTCGGCGGTGGCCGGCAGCCAGGTCAGATCGGTGGAAGGCAACATCAATACCTGCACTGCCAGCAAGCACAGGGTTGCCCCGGCCAGCAGCCAGGACGCCGCGGTGGGGTGTGTCAGTGCCAACACGGCAACCAACACGAACGGGGTTAGCCACGCCATCAGCGTCATCGCCCCGCTGCCCGACAGGTCGACTTCCATACTCGGCAGCGCCACGACCGTGCGGACATTGAGCACCACCGCGTATGCCACCACGCACAGCGCCGCCATCCTCAGCAACCTCGACGGTGTGATCATGATGGTCCACCTCTCGCTCCCAGGGTGACCCTATGCCACATGGGCGGCAACCGCCGCAAGGTTTCTTAGCCCGATTGGGGTGGAACGGCGGGCCCGAACAGCCAGCCCTGGCCGTATCGCCAGCCCGCAGCGATCAGCCGATGCTCCTGCAGTTCGGTCTCCACGCCCCCGGCGATCGTCTCGAGACCCAGCGAGTCCGCCAGGTCGGCCAGTGCTCGGGCAAGCCGCCAGCCGGGGCCGGACTGCTCGGTCAGAGACTCGGTGAAGGATCGGTGCAGCTTCAGGCCCGCGATCGGCAACTCGCCGAGTCGGGTCATGGACGACTGACCGGTGCCGAAGTCGTCGAAGAACACCCGCACGCCGGCATCGGCCAGATCCCGCAGACCCACCACAGCAGAGTCAGGCGAGCGCAGCAGGGATCGCTCCATCACTTCCACGACCAGCCGCGCGGGGTCGACACCGGCTTCGTCCAGCCGTCGCAGCAGAGCAGCCACAACTGCCGGCGTCAGCTGCGAACCCGCCATGTTGACTGCTACCCACAACTCGGGCCCCATCTTGGTGAGGGCCTCGATGACCTCTGTCAGCAGCCGCTCGCCGACCGGGGCGAGTAGGCCGACCTCGTCGGCGAGGTCGATCCAGTCCTGCGTGGGGATTGCCGCGTTGTCGCTGTCCCACCGAGCCAGCGCCTCATAGCCGACGACCGTTCGGTCGGACATCCGCACTATCGGCTGCAACCAGGCGTGAATCTTGTCGTGTTCCAGCGCCTCGCTCAGGCTCTCCGACACCTGCCTGCGCAGATCCGCTCGCTCCCTCATCGCGCTGTCGAAGATCCGTACCTGGGCCCGACCGTGGGCCTTGGCCGCGAACAGCGCCAAGTCCGCCTCCCGCAACAAGGTGTCGACGTCGACATCCGGGCGTGATACCGAGATACCGATGCTGAGGCTGCTGTGGACCGT
>JAUPKM010000636.1 GCA_030837445.1 Actinomycetota bacterium | reverse complement strand
TCGCCCGCATCGAGGAACTCGCCGCCACCCCGGGCCAGCACGTCCTGGTCGCCACCGACTGCCTCTCCGAAGGGGTGAACCTGCAGGAGAACTTCCAGGCCGTCGTCCACTACGACCTGGCCTGGAACCCCACCCGCCACGAACAGCGGGAGGGCCGGGTGGACCGGTTCGGCCAGCGCTCCGACACGGTGCGCGCGGTCACCCTGTACGGCCGCGACAACCAGATCGACGGCATCGTGCTGGAAGTGCTGCTGCGCAAACATGAGGCGATCCGCAAGGCGACCGGCGTCGCCGTGCCGGTGCCCGACAACAGCGAGGCCGTCGTGGAGGCACTGATGGAGGGCCTGCTGCTGCGCGGGCGCGACGCGGAGCAACTGGGCCTGGAACTCGATATCGACGAGAAGCGCGACACCTTGCACAGCCAGTGGGATTCGGCGGCCGCGCGGGAACGCAACGCCCAGACCAAGTACGCCCAGCACGGCATCAAACCGCAGGAAGTCGCGGCCGAACTCGCCGAGACCCGCGCCACCCTGGGCACCAACGCCGACGTCGCCGAGTTCGTCGACCACGCGCTGCGGGCGCTGCGGTCCAGCGTGACCACCGCCGGATCGGGGTTCACGGCGACGCTGGGCCCGCTGCCGCTGGGACTGCGCGACGCCCTGCCGCCCGGCCGTAAGGATCCGCTGCATTTCGCCGCCGAACTTCCGGTCGCCCGCGGTGAAGCGGTGCTGACCCGCACCGACGCCGCGGTGGAGGCCGTCGCCAACTACGTCCTGGAGTCCGCGCTGGACTCCCAGCTTCCCGACGATCAGCGCCCGGCCCGGCGCTGCGCGGTGATCCGAACGACGTCGGTGTCGACGCGCACCACGCTGCTCGTCGTCCGCTACCGCTTCCACTTGCACCTGCCGTCCCGTTCGGGCAGCCGTGAACTGGTTGCCGAGGACGTCGCGACCGTGGCCTTCGAAGGGTCGCCCGGCGCACCGCATTGGCTGGCACCGGAGGCGGTGACGCCGCTGCTGGCCGCCCGGCCGTCGGGCAACGTGCCCGCCCCGCAGGCCGCCCAGTTCATCACCCGCGCCCTCGACGGCCTGCCCGACATCGCCGGTCACCTCGCCCGCCACGGCGAGGACCTGGCCGAGCGGCTGCGCGAATCGCACCGCCGGGTGCGCCAGGCCAGCGCGGAGGTGGTGCGCGGCCTGACGGTGACCGTCGAACCGGGCGCCGATGTCCTCGGCGTCTTCGTGTACGTCCCCCCGGCCGGAGGTGCCCGGTGAGCGCCGAGTCCACCTCCAACCACTTCGTCGGGGTCCGCGTCGTCGGGGGGCTGCTACCGGCCGACCTGCTGGCCAAACTCGTAGCAGGTCAGGCGGACGGGTTGTCCTCCAAGGACTTTCACCTCGCGGCCGGGGAGACGGTGCGCGACGCCGCCAACCGGGTGTGGGCCTACCTGCGGGGTGCCTGGACCAGCTACCGCGCCGCCCTGGACGCGCTACCGGACGGCGACGCCGCCACCGGGCTGACCCGGGAACGGTTCACCCTGGTGCTGCTCGACCAACTCGGGTACGGCCGCGTCCACCCGACCGGCAAGGGCGGCCTGCAGGTGGGAGACCGCCACTTCCCGATCTCGCACCTGTGGGGCAACGTCCCGATCCACCTGCTCGGCCGGGTCGCCCTCGATACCCGGACCAAGGGGGTGGCCGGAGCGGCCGGGGCGTCGCCGCAGTCGCTGGTGCAGGAAATGCTCAACCGCTCCGAGGCGCACCTATGGGGAATCCTCGCCAACGCGACCACGCTGCGCCTGGTCCGCGACTCCACCTCGCTGGTGGGATCGGCCTATATCGAGTTCGACCTGGAGGCGATCTTCGACGGCGACCTGTTCGCCGACTTCCTGCTGCTGTACTCGCTGTGCCACGTCTCCCGCCTCGACACCCGCGACCCCGAAGTCGGCGCGGCCTCCTGCTGGCTGGAGCAGTGGCGCCTGGACGCCATCGAATCCGGTTCCCGAGCGCTGAATCTGCTGCGCGACGGCGTCGTCGAGGCACTGCAGGCCCTCGGGTCGGGTTTCCTCACCCACCCCGACAACGCGACACTGCGCCAAGACCTCGCCGACGGCACCGTCAGCGTCGAGGAGATCAACCACGCGCTGATGCGGGTCACCTACCGGTTGCTGTTCACCTTCGTCGCCGAAGACCGCAACGCGCTGCTGGACCCGCACGCCGACCCCCAAGCCCGCCGCCGCTACCTCGACTACTTCTCCACCGACCGGTTGCGCCGAACCTCCCGGCGCCGCCGCGGCGGCCGCTACGGCGACCGCTGGGAAGCCCTCAAGGTGGTGTGGCGCGGACTGGGCAACGTGGACGGCCTGCCCGAACTCGGCCTGCCCGGCATCGGCGGCCTGTTCGACACCGGCGCGCTGGACTTCCTGATGGACTGCTCGCTGAGCAACCAGGCACTGCAATCCGCCGTGCACTCGCTGTCCCTGGTGCGCGAACCCCGCTCCCAGGCCATGCGGATCATCGACTACCGCAACCTGGGTGCGGAGGAACTCGGCAGCATCTACGAGTCGCTGCTGGAACTGATGCCCAGTTGGGACCCGGCTACCAAGACCTACACGCTGGCCGTCGCCTCGGGCAACCAACGCAAGGACACCGGCTCCTACTACACCCCCACCTCGCTGGTGGAGTCGCTGCTGGACACCGCGCTCGACCCGGTCCTCGACGACGCCGAGAAATCCGAGGACCCCGAGCAGGCGCTGCTGCGGGTCACCGTCTGCGACCCCGCCTGCGGCAGTGGCCATTTCCTCGTCGGAGCGGCACGGCGGATCGCCAAAAGGGTCGCCGCGCTGCGGACCGGCGACCCCGAACCGGCCCCCGAGGCGGTGCGCTCGGCGATGCGTGAGGTGGTCGGGCGCAGCATCTACGGCGTCGACCTCAACCCACTGGCCGCGGAGTTGGCCAAGGTATCGCTGTGGCTGGAAGCCCTCGACCCCGGTCGGCCGCTGACATTCCTGGACGCGCAGATCAAGATCGGCAACGCCCTCGTCGGGGCGACACCGCGACTGCTCGCCGACGGCGTACCCGACGAGGCGTTCAAACCAATCGAAGGCGACGACAAGAAGATCACCGCCACCCTGGCCAAGCAGAACAAGGCCGAACGTAGCGCCCAGGGCAGCCTCTTCGACGTCGACATGGTGGCCGCGAACACCAAACTCGCCGAGCAGGTCGCACAGGTGGTCAGCGCCCCCGCGGTGTCACTGGCCGACGTGCACGTCCAAGAGCAACGTCTGCGTGCCTACACCGAGTCGAGCGCCTACCGCCGACAACTCCTGGCGGCCGACGCCTGGTGCGCGGCGTTCGTGTGGCCCAAGAGCCTCAGCGCACCACCGGCGATCACCCAGCGCACCATCACTGCCCTGATCGACGGTGACGACAGACTGACTGAGAAGCGGCGCGCCGAGATCGAACGCCTCACCGCCGAGTACCGGTTCTTCCACTGGCACTTGGAGTTTCCGCACATCTTCCCGACCGAGTCGAGCGCCGGGGACACCGTCAATGACGCCACCGGTTGGTACGGCGGTTTCTCAGTGGTGATCGGCAACCCGCCATGGGAACACATCGAACTCAAGGAGCAGGAGTATTTCGAGGCCCGCGATCCCGACATCGCCAAAGCGGCAGGTGCTAAACGCAAACGTCTGATCGCCGACCTACTCGACAGCGACTCCCCGGTCGGCCGCGACTACCTGGCCGCGAAGCGGCGCCTGGACGGGGTCCGGCACTTCGCGGCGAGTTCCGGGCTCTACCCGCTGTGCGGGCGCGGCCGCATCAAGACAGACCCGCTCTTCGCGGAGGCAGGGCGCGCGCTACTGGCGGGCTACGGCAGGTCGGGCATGATCCTCCCTACCGGTATCGCCACGGATGCGACCACCCAGTACTTCTTCAAGAATCTGGTCGAGAACGGCTCCATCGCAAGCCTTTACGACTTCGAGAACGCGAAGCCTCTTTTTGAGGGGGTGCACCGCAGCTACAAGTTCTGTCTGTTGACGCTTGTCGGTCGCGATTCTCACGAACCGGAGGCCGACTTCGCCTTCTTCGCCCACGACCCCACCGACCTGGATCGCCCCGGCGTGCGGTTCGCGCTCGCCCCGGATGAGATCACACTGCTCAACCCGAACACCGGCACCTGCCCGATCTTCCGCAGCCGGCGAGATGCGGAGATCACTCTCGGCATCTACCGGCGGGTCCCGGTGCTCATTAGGGAGGGGGATCCGGACGGAAACCCCTGGGGCATCAAGTTCATGCAGGGCTTGTTCAACATGACCAGCGATTCGCACCTCTTCCATACCCGTGAGGAGCTTGAGGGCGATGGTTGGATTCTCAACGGCAACGTGTTTGAGAGATCCTCGGGGGGGGGGCTTGCTCGAATGATGCCGTTATATGAAGCGAAGATGATCCACCACTACGACACTCGTTGGGCGACCTACGAGCCGGATGGTTCCACGAGGTATCTCACCGAGGCCGAAAAGGCCGATGGTGTTGCGCCGATACCCCGCTATTGGGTTGCGGAGGAGGACATCGACCAGAAGCTCGACGGGCGTTGGGATAGAACCTGGTTTATTGGTTGGCGCGACATTTGTCGGGCAACGGACGAACGGACCTTCATCACAACAGCACTGCCGCGTATTGGATACGGCCACAAAGTCCTCATTGGACTACCAAGCAGAGGGCCGCGTCAGATGCTTCAGGCAGCATGGTCGTCGTTTGTCTTTGATTTCGCTGCCCGCCAGAAGATGGGCGGGACGTCGATGGCGTACTTCACCACTATGCAACTCCCTGTTCCTGGGCCCAGGACCCGGCTCGATCACATCGAGCCTGAGTGGGTGGACTCACGGGTGGACAGGCTCAACGGCTGGGTGGCAGATGCAGACGAGCGCGCCCGACTGCGTGCCGAGCTTGATGCCTACTTCTTTCACCTATACGGCCTTGACCGCGACGAAGTGGACTACGTGATGGAGACATTTCCCATTATGAAGCGCAAAGATGAGGCCAAACATGGCACTTTCCGAACCAAGGACTTGATACTCGACGCTTATGACGCACTAACGGTGGCAGTGGGGTGATGATGCACCGGATGCTGCCGCTGTACGAGGGGAAGATGGGTCACCAGTTCAATCACCGCACCGGCACCTTCACCGGAGTAGGGGATACCGACTTGGTGTCCTTCGAGGCCGATTCTCCGGACGACACTGTGCTTCCGCGGTATTGGGTCCGGGACGAGGTGGTCAAGGAGAGACTGGCCCGCCGAACCTGGGGAACAGAGCATGCGCTGCTGGGATTTCGGCGCGTCGCGAGGAACACTGATGAGCGCACGGTGATCGCCTCGTTTCTGCCGTTTGGAGCTGCCTCCTATGGCTGGATTCTCAGTGCTGGTCCGGATGCACGAGGGCTCGCCTTGCTGTGTGCTCAATACAACAGCTTTGTATTTGATTATGTCCTGCGCCAATTTCTGTCGCAGCCGTCGATTCCGCAGGGCACATTCGAACAGTTGCCAGTTCTTACGCGAGAAGGCCTGGACCGTCTCGGTGATCGTTCAGATGTCGAAACGTGGATTATCGCCAGAGTTCGAATGCTGTTGGGGGATTCTGCCGAATTAGCGGAGTTCGTCCGGGAACTGGGCATAACAGCCCGAGGTCCGGTCGATGCCGAACGCGCCCGCGCCGAACTGGATGCGGCAATGTTCGTACTCTTCGGAATCGAACGCGACGACGTCGACTACATCATGGAGACGTTCCCGATCGTCAAGCGCAAAGATGTTGCCGCGCATGGCGAATACCGCACGAAGCGGCTGATTCTGGAGATCTACGACGCTATGGCGGAAGCCGAGGCGACGGGCGTGCCCTATGCCTCGCCGTTCGATGAGGCAAGCCGGTAGTGGGTTCAGAGGGGGAGGTTTGGCCATGACCGTGGTTGAGGTCGGGACATTCGCGCGGAAGGCATCAATCGCCGTCGAGGCGGTTGGCCGGCGGCTCATCGAGGTGGGTTTCGGCGGTGACGGCTCGCTGCTGACACCGGGTGAACCCGTGTGGACGTCGGCGAACTTGGACGCACTTGAGCGGGACTACGTCGACAAGCCCGACACCGGGGGCGACGGGTTTCTCGACAAGCTCCAACGACAACTCGCTGGCGCGTCACCCGCGATGGTGCAGTTGTTCGCCGAACTGCTGATCCTCAACGTGCTGCCGATCATCAACGTCGGCGGCCCGCTCAAGGTCAAACAGGTTCAGAGCGTTCTTGACATGAGCAGTGAGCCGGTGGCCTTGCCGAGCGACGTCGAAGCCGCGCTACTCGGTGGCGGTGTGTTCAACGGTGGCCAAGCCTTCACCACCTACCGGTGGGCGCAACTCGCCTACCTCATCGAACTCGCGCGCCACTTCACATCCCTTCCCCAGCAGCGGCGGATCGAGGCGCTGGCCGACCCACTGGTATTCCGCGAAGAGGTTAGTTCGGTGCCGACCGGCCAGGCAGCGCAGCGGCAGGCTCTTCTTTACCTGGCCTTCCCACACTTCTTCCTGCCCGTCGTGAAAGCCGAGCACCGTACCGCACTGCGCGATGCGTTCGCCGACGACTACCTGGCCGACCCGTCCGGTGACGTCGACGTCGACCTGGCGCGCATCTATAGCGCCATCGTCGAGTCCGAAGGTGGGCACGTCGACCTGTACGCCGAACCGTGGATTGACCGGTGGCAGAAGCCGTCGTCGCCCGATCCCGAACCGACTGATCAGGTGCAGCATGCGTGGAAAGTGCACGGGTCCAACGTCAAAGGCCAGGACATGGTGCCGACCTGGCGGGCCAAGCAGTCGGTGTCCCTGGCGGCGAGCCT
>JAUPKM010000635.1 GCA_030837445.1 Actinomycetota bacterium | reverse complement strand
TTACGGCCCTGCTCTCGGAAGGTCATCTGCTGCTGGAGGACGTCCCCGGCCTGGGCAAGACCTCGTTGGCGAGGTCCCTGAGCGCATCCCTGGGCCTCACCGGCGCAAGAATCCAGTTCACCCCCGATCTGCTACCCAGCGACGTCACCGGCGTGACCGTCTTCCACCAGGGCCGGGACACCTTTGAATTCCACCCGGGTCCGGTGTTCGCGAACGTGATCCTGGCCGACGAAATCAACCGAGCCTCACCGAAGACGCAGTCGGCGATGCTGGAGGTGATGGCCGAGCGAACGGTGACTGTCGACGGGGTCACCCACGCAGTACCCCGGCCCTTTCTGGTGATCGCCACCCAGAACCCGGTCGATATGGATGGCACCTATCCCTTGCCCGAAGCCCAATTGGATCGCTTCTTCATGCGTATCTCGGTCGGCTATCCCGATGCCGCCGCCGAGACTGCCATCCTGCGCAACGCACACGCGGGGAGACGACTCGAGGATCTGACCGCCGTCTCCACACCAGACGAGGTGCTTGCCATGATCTCCGCCGCCGCCGGGGTACATGTCGCCGACCCGATTCTCGGGTACATCGTCTCGCTGGTCAGCGCGACCCGACGAGCCCCTGGCGTCCGGCTTGGTTCCAGCCCCCGCGGCAGCCTGTCACTGCTGGCAGGAAGTCGGGTCCGAGCAGCTGCCCAGACCCGCCACTATGTGATTCCGGAAGACGTGTCGTCGCTGGTCCCGAGCGTGTTGGGCCACCGCATCATGCTCTCCCCCGATGCCGTCGCGGCCGGCCGCACCGTGGAACAGGTCCTCGCCGAGGTGCTGGCGGCCACTCCCGTACCGCAGGGCTAACCATGGCAGCGGCTGACGCACCACGGCTGTTCACCCCGCGCAGTGTCGCGATCGGTGTCGCCGGCCTGATCCTGACCGGGCTGGGCATCCTGCTGGGGTACCCCGCCCTGATCGTCGTGGGCTTTGGCTGCATCGGCATTCTGATCGCCGGCCTGCTGCTACTGGGCAGGCGCCCCGGTGGCCAGCTGACTCGGGAGGTTGAGCCGGTGCAGCTGACCCGAGGTGAGCGGGTAGCCGTGCGACTAACCGCCTCGAACTCCGGTTTGACGCCACTCGGGGCGGTGGATGCCATTGACCGCGTGGCCGGGCGGGACGTGGAACTTCACCTGCCTGCCGTTCCCCCGCGGGGCGAGACCACCATCACCTACTCGTTCCTGACCCGGCGTCGTGGTGAGTTGAGCTTCGGGCCAGTCCGGCTCGAACGACGCGATCCGTTCGGTCTCTACCTGCGCGAGCGGCGCCTGGGCGAGGTACGGACCGTGCTGGTGCATCCGCGAGTGCTACCGATGTCGGCCAGCCTGTCGGGCCGAAAGCAGGGCATGGAAGGTGGCTCCGCCGACCGGGACGTGCTGGGATCCAACCAGTTCAGCACGCTGCGCGAGTATGTGGTCGGTGATGAGATGCGCCAGGTCCACTGGCGGTCCACCGCCCGGACAGGCAAGTTGATGGTGAAGCAACTTGTCGACAATCCGCTGCCGAGGGCACTCGTCGTGCTCGACACAGACCCAACTGCCTACCCCGGACGGTCCGGAGACTTGGACTTCCAAGAGGAGGCGGTGGATGTCGCCGCCTCGCTGTGCGCCGCGATCGTGCGCGCGGGTTTGCCGCTGACGCTCCGATTCGGGGTCGCGGACGATGTCATCGAGGTCCTTCGGCCAGAGGATCTGCCCAGGGTGCTGGACGGTTTGGCGACCGCCAGATTCGGCAATCCCACTAGGCGTCCGCCCACGCTTCGGAACCTGATCCTGGCGGCCCGGGCGACGTCGCTCTACGTGGTGTCGGGGTCGCTCGCAGCGGGCACCACTGCCCGGGTACTGGAGGCCCTCGGACTGGTGGGCGGCGCCCTGCTCGTGCAGGTGGGGGCGGCCCCCAGCCAGACCCAGCCTCGCACCGGGATGCGGGTAGTCACCGGCTGGCGGGCCGAGGACTTCGCTCTGTCGGCCGTGCCCGATCCACATCCGGTCAGCAGTGGATACCGACCATGACCAGGGCCGACGTCTTCCGCCGGGTACTGGGAGTGGCCCTGCTGTGTCTGGTTGGCTCCTCAGTCTGGTCGCGCTACCTGGGATGGCCCGCGACGGCCGCCAGAGTGCTTCCGGTGGTCATCGGAGTGTGCGTGGCCTACTGGGCCGGGGTCGTACTCGGACGCCGGGTGTCCCGGGGTCGCGGGGCGCTGCTGGCCGTCGCAGTCACAGTTCTCGGATCGATGTTGGCCGGTGCGTTCTCACTGCCGGACCCAAAAGGTCGACAGGGCCTGGAGGTCTATACCGACAGCATCGTGCAGTGGCTCGGCACCCTGATCGGGTCGACTGTCCCAACTGTGGTCACACCGGACAGTGTCACCGCCGCCACGATAGTCGCCGGCTACCTGACCCTGATCGCCTGCCTGACCGTCACCACGGCGGCACCGGCGGTCTCGCTGCTGCCGTCGTCGCTGCTGTTCATCACCACCCTCGCCTTCACCCAAGGCTCACCGATCTCGGTGGTTCCGTTCGCGGTCGCCTACCTACTGGCCCTGGGGTTGGCATTGAGCCTCTGGCCGTCCAGCCGCGCTGCCACCGCAGTGGCCGACGGCGAAGCATTCTCCTCGGTCGAGTTGGAGCCGGTCCATGGTCGCTTCAAGCGCACTTTGATGGTCCTCCTCGTCACCGCGTTGATCGCCGGGCTTGCGGTGGCCGGTGGGCTGGCGTC
>JAUPKM010000097.1 GCA_030837445.1 Actinomycetota bacterium | reverse complement strand
CCGACCAGGTCATGTTGTTCAAGTACGTCATCAAGAGTGTGGCGTGGGACGCGGGTCTGACTGCAACCTTCATGCCCAAGCCGCTGTTCGGCGATAACGGCTCCGGGATGCACTGCCACCAGTCACTGTGGAAGAACGGTGTACCGCTGTTCTACGACGAGCGCGGCTACGCGGGCCTGTCGGATATGGCCCGTTGGTACATAGGTGGGCTGCTCAAGCACGCGCCCTCGTTGCTGGCATTCACCAACCCGACGGTGAACTCGTACCACCGCCTCGTGCCGGGCTACGAGGCGCCAGTCAACCTGGTCTACTCCCAGCGCAACCGGTCAGCCTGTATCCGGATCCCGATCACCGGCAGCAATCCCAAGGCCAAGCGGCTTGAGTTCCGGGTGCCGGACCCATCCAGCAACCCGTACCTCGCGTTCTCGGCGATGCTGATGGCCGGACTCGACGGCATCAAGAACAAGATCGAGCCCGTGGACCCGGTCGACAAGGACCTCTACGAACTCGCTCCCGACGAGGCCGCCAACATTCCGCAGGTGCCCGGCACGCTGTCTGAAGTGCTGGACGCTCTCGAGGCGGACCACGAGTACCTGCTGGCCGGTGGCGTCTTCACCGAAGACCTGATCGAAACCTGGGTCAACTACAAGCGGGTCAACGAGATCGATCCGATCCGGTTGCGTCCGCATCCGCACGAGTTCGAGCTCTACTACGACATCTAGGCAGACCGGCGCATGTCGCCGATACACCTGCCGCCGCTAGGCATGCGCGAGCCCGGGCCCCCATCGAAGGGACCCGGGTTCGCGCATGTGTGCCACAAGTGGGCACATGGCGACCGACTCGAACAGCGGGGCGCCCGCAATCTTCACTACCCTGTCAGGGTGACGACTGCAGGGCCTTCGACGACGGGTATGGCGTCCAGCTACACGGCCAACAGCGACTTCCAGAGGGACAGCGCCGCCTCGGCTATTCCGCAGATCAACGAGCTGGTCGCGGCCGTGCTTCACCGCAACACTGATCGGGCGTTCACCCTTGTCGACTACGGCACGGGACCGGGCAGCTCAGGCTTGGCGCTCTTTGCCACGGTCATCAACGAGGTGCGCCAAGCGGACTCGGCGCGCGAGGTGACCGTGGTCCATCAGGATCTTCCCGGAAATGCGTGGGGCGACCTGTTGACACGGTTGCGGCAGGACCCTGATTCCTACTTGGCCGGAGACGCGCCACCCCCGGTGCTGGCGGCCGTGGGATCGTTCTACCGGCGCAGCTTGCCGCCAGGATCCGTGCATTTCGGAATGAGTTTCATGGCCGCGCACTGGTTGTCGGTGCAGGAGCGTCCGCTGATCCGATCCAGTGCCGCCCTGGTGGATGCCGACTCGGCAGAGGAGCTCCGAATCGCCGCCGACGCCGCCACGGACTGGCAGGAATTTTGGCGCTGCCGGGAGGACGAGTTGGCCTCCGGTGGTGCGATCATCGTCAAATGCATCGGTTCGCTGGAGGACCGCCGCAAGTCGACCTCCCATGGCCTGTTGGAGATGCTCGGCGGGGCCTTCCAGGCGGCCGCGGAGGCAGGCTTGATCTCTCAGCAGGCCGCTGACGGCTACGTCCTCAGCGAGTATCCCCGAACCGAGTCGGAGGCTCGCGCACCCTTCGACGCTGGCCTCGTCAGGCAACTGCGACTGGACAGCGCCGAGGTTCATCCCGAACCCGACCCGTATCGCGCCCAGTACGAGGAGGATCGTGATGCGTCCGGCTACGCCCGTGCACTGGTGGGCTTCGTCAGGGCCTTCACCGAGTCCAGTGTGAGGCGATACCTCGTGCATCACCGCGCCGGGGCTGCGGACCCAGGGCAGACGGTCGACGACGTGGTGGACTGGATCTACCGCTGGTGCCAGGACCGCTGGAGTACAGATCCCGAGTCCCACCCATTTGAGGCGTGGACGCTGACCGTCATCGCTCACCGGGTGTAGCTTCCGCAACCCCACGTCTTGGTCGCCCAAGCAGCGTTTCGGCTACGCTCGCGGCACGGGCCAGGCCGTCGGGAGCTATCGACAAGCGGGGTGGGTATGGACACGGCATCCGTGGGAGATGATTCTGCCTCGACGAAAGTTGCGGATAAGGCCGATATCGGCCTGGTGTCAGCCATCAGCGTCGGCGTCGGCGGGATGATCGGCGCCGGAATCTTCTCGATCCTGGGCGTTGTTGCGAGCATCTCCGGCTCTGCGCTTCCCATCTCGTTCGCGCTGGGGGGAGTGGTCGCAATCCTGGCCGCCTACAACTACGTCCAGTTGGGGAAGGCCTTCCCGAGCGTCGGGGGCGCGGTCACCTTCCTCGTCAAAGGCTTTGGCAGCGGGATCACCGCCGGCACCCTGAATGTCTTTCAGTACTTCGCGTACATCATTGCCATCGCTCTGTACGCCACCGGGTTCGCCGCCTATGCCGACACCTTCATCGACCTACCGCCGAAGGTGTGGGCCGTCGCGGTCGTGGTGGCGTTCACACTCGTCAACTTCCTGGGTGGCCGGATCATGGGACGCGCCGAATCGGTGATCGTGATCATCAAAGTAGCGATCCTGGTGGTGTTCGTCGTCGCCGCATTTGTCGCCCTGAACAGCATCGGCGAGCAGCGGTTGTCACCGTCCCACTGGTCGAGCCCGCTGAGCACGGTCGTCGGAGCCGGCGTCGTCTTCGTGGGATACGAAGGCTTCGGGTTGATCACCAACGCGAGCGCGAACATGAAGCGACCCACCTGGGAGTTGCCCCGAGCGATCTACATCAGCGTCGCGATCGTGATCGTCATCTACATCGCGGTGGCGGTCGGGGTCGTCGCCAATGTCCCGCTGGACCAGTTGAAGGGTTTGGGTGACTCCGCTCTCGCGGTGGCCGCCAAGCCCTCCCTCGGCCAGGTCGGATTCACGCTGATTGCAATCGCGGCCCTGCTGTCCACGGCATCTGCTGTCAACGCCACTCTCTTCGGGTCGGCCAACGTCGCGTACCAGATCGGAAAGAACGGCAGCCTTCCGGCAGCCTTCACACGCAAGCTCTGGGGGCGCGACGTGGAGGGCCTATTCATCACGGCGGCGCTTGTTCTGGTGTTCGTCCTCGTCTTCCCTCTCAGCGCAGTGGCCTCCATGGGCAGCGCCGGATTCCTGATCGTCTACGCGGCCGTCGGCGTCGGACACCTGCGGATTCGGAGCCAGACAGGGGCCAAAGCCTGGCCGATCATCGCCTCGGTCCTCACCTGCATCGCTCTCTTCGCTGTGCTCTTTGCGCACATGGTGAGGACTGCTCCCGCATCCGCGGTCGCGCTGGCAGTCACTCTGGTGCTGAGCCTGGTCATCGAGGTCGTCTATCGCAAGCGCAGCGGGCGGACCTTCCACCGGGTGCTCGACGCCTACGGCAAAGGGCCAGCTATGGGGCCAGAGCGACTCTGACTCGACCCTCTGTCACTTCTTCAGCGGCCGGAGCCTTTCGCGCAGTCCGTCGGCCTGGCCGACAACCCAGTCGACCAGTGGACCCGCTGTAACGGTGGATCCACTGACGTACTGGTCCAGGTTGATCATGCTGTAGGTGCGGGCATTCACCGTGTTGAGCTGATGGTTCACGCGCACCTCCCCCGCGGCTGGAATCTTGAACAGGTTGGCCAGATCGGTCTTCCACATGATTGCGAGATCATCCGGGTCGGT
>JAUPKM010000007.1 GCA_030837445.1 Actinomycetota bacterium | reverse complement strand
GTGACAAGCCGGCCTGTAAGCCGGATTCTGTGCCGCTCACGCGGCGGCGACCATCCATCTGGGAGCGGTGTTGCCACCGCCCTCATGCGATCTACCCGCAGACATCGAGCGGGCCGCTCGTCTGCGCAGGCCGCTCTCGCGACCCTTTTGATCTTGCTCCAGGTGGGGTTTACCTAGCCGCCGCAGTCACCTGCAGCGCTGGTGGTCTCTTACACCACCGTTTCACCCTTACCTCGCAGTTCACGAGGCGGTTTGTTTTCTGTGGCACTGTCCCGCGGGTCACCCCGGGTGGGCGTTACCCACCACCTACGCCCTCTGGAGTCCGGACTTTCCTCGACCGGCGAAAGCCGACCGCGGCCGCCCGGCCGACTTGTCTGCACCGACGATACCCGTGTGACTCAATTCACGGCTACCTGCTCGCCCCACTGGGCATCCTGTGAGCAAGACGAACGGGTCGGTGAAGGCCCCACAAACAGGACGAATCCCCCTCCATTCTTGGCTATGGAGGGGGATTCGTCGTCTGATCAGTATCTCGGGGTCTCGTCGTCGGCCACGGATGCGACGTACGAGTTCGGGCCCGCATCAGGATTGTTCGGCTACCAGTTGCGCTACTCCCGATCCCTAGTCGATTCGCTGGTGCGACGAATCGCACTGTTCAGACCCCCAGAGTGTGCTCGCGTGGGCAGCACGAGACAAGGCCAGATCGGTCGACCATCACAATTCGGCACCTCCGGGCGACCGTGCTGTCATCCGAACGGACGATCAACCCAACCGATCCAGGCAGGAACCCCCGTCGGCCCAAATTCGGACATCGCACCAGCCTCCTGGGCGGACACTGATCCGCTGAACTTCGGTCAGTGGCAGCCTCAGCACCTGCGCAACCACCAACCTGACCGTGCTGGCATGACCGACCAGCAGCCAGGTCCGCAGCGGTGACGACTGCAACCGGCTGAGGTACCCACGCAGAGCATCGGCTCGCTCGGCGAGGGCCGAACCTTTTGGTGGCGACACGGTCGGGTCCGATAGCCAGTCCCGCCAACGCTGGGGGTCCTCAGCCCTGACCTTTGCCGCCGACCGCCCCTCCCACTCGCCGAAATCAACTTCGGCCAACGCCTCGACGATCTCGGGATCACCACGCGGTTCGAGGCGCCAGTTCGCAACCAATTCATCGATGGTCTGACGCGCACGCCGGGCCGGCGAGGTAGCCGCCGCGATCCGGTCCACCGCAGGCGGGCAGTCCAGCCCGAGCAGCTCGCGGCGACTGGGTTCGCTCAACGCGGGATCGGCCGCACCGACTCCACATCCGTTGTAGACCTTGCCCGTCAACGCCGTGGCGCCGTGCCGGACGACGATCAGACGTAGTGGCTCAGCTGCCACGATCGACGGCCCGGATGACACCGGCGGCCTGGGCATCGAGAACCTCGTTGACCAGTGCGTCCGCTCGTTTGTTCTGCTCCCGCGGGACCCACTGGTAGCGAACATTGTCCGGTGGGTAGGCACGCCGTGCCTGGAGGGCAAGCTCCTTCATGTCTGGGTGTTTGATCCGCCAGCGCCCCGACATCTGCTCCACCACGAGCTTCGAATCCAACCGCGCCTCGACGAGTGGAGCGGCCAGCGCCTCCCCCGATCGCTCGGTCTCCATCGCGATCCATTCCAGTCCGGCCAAGAGTCCGCGGTATTCGGCCACATTGTTGGTGGCCACGCCGATGACTGCTGCAAGCTCACGCACGACCACGCCTGCCCGCAGGATGACCGTGCCGTATGCCGCCGGTCCTGGGTTCCCGCGGGATCCGCCGTCCGCCTCGAGCACGTACTTCATCGCGGGATCGCGGGAGCTCACAATCCGGACTCCGAGGTGCGGATCAGGATGCTGCGGCACTCCGGGCAGCGAACGACTTCGTCCGGGGCCGCGGCCGCGATCTCATCGAGGTCTCCCCGCGGCAGGTCCAGTTGGCAGGCCTCGCAACGACCCCGCCGGACCATCGCGGCGCCGGTGCCGTTGTCCGCCCGAATCCGGGCGTAAAGCTCGAGTAGTTCGGTCGGTACCGGTGCCGCGGTTGAGTCACGCACCTGTCGTAACTCAGCGAACTCGGCATCAAGGAGTGCCATCGCCTCATCACGGGCGGTGACTGCGGCGGCCAGCTCACCTCGCACGCGCTCTGTCTGGTCGACGAGCTCGGAGTGCTCGGCCTCCGCAGTTTCGAGCGCCTCCATCGCCACTAGTTCGTCATCCTCCAGGGCTGCCTGGCGTCTCGCCAGGGTGGCAACCTCGTGCTCGAGATCGGCCAACTGCTTCGACGAGGTCACTTGGCCGGAGTTCAGCAAGCTCTGGTCTCGGTCGGCCCGGGCGCGCACCTGGGCGACATCGGCCTCCGCCTTGCGCACCTCTCGCGCCAAATCCGAGGCGCGGGTCGCCGCCGCCGTGGTGTGGTCGCGCAGCGCGGTATCCCGCGCGGTGAGTTCCGCGACCAGGGTCGTCTCCGGCAGCGTTCGGGCCCGATGTCGATTCCGTTCGATATCCAGATCCAAGTGCTGGACCTCCAACAGGATCAACTGGCTGGTTGGTTCGGCCTTCACAGAACTCTCCTCGGCTGGGCACTGCGCAGGTGGGCGGTCCAGGGGTCCGTCACGATCTCGGACACCCGCACGGTCACGCTATCCGGCGTCGACAGTTCAGCGGGCAGCAGATCGGCCACCTGCCGACACCAGGGCCATTCACTTGCCCAGTGTGCGACATCGACCAGCGCCGCTCCACCCTGACCGAGGTGCTCGTCGGCGCGATGGTGTCGAAGATCGGCTGTCACGAAGACGTCGGCGCCGGCAGCTGCAGGGAGCAGCGAGTCGCCCGCGCCGCCGCACACTGCGACCGTCGACACGATCCGGTGCGGGTCGCCGGCAACCCGGACTCCATGCTCGGTCGCGGGCAAGGCGGCCGCCACGTCCGAGCCGAATTCGGCCAGCGTTCGGGGTGTCCGGAGACGGCCGACCCGACCGATGCCGGTGACGGCGGGCGCGGCGGTGGTCGGAAGCACGAAGTAGGACGGCTGCTCGTAGGGATGCACGGTCAACATGGCCGCGAGTGCGCGGTCCCGAACCGACCGCCGCACCGACATCTCGACTCGTTGTTCGACCACCTCGGACCGTTCCCCCGGCCGTCCCAGCCAGGGGTCACCGTCGGCTGGCACCTCGAAGGTGCCAGTGCCGGAAACCGTGAACGCGCAGCGCGTGTAGTCGGCGATCCGGCCCGCGCCAGCCGCGGCCATCGCATCGATCATCGGCCCGGTGTGAGTGTCAGGAACGTAGACCACGATCGCTTCGGTCGGATCCGAGCACTGCTCCGCCGAGGCCAACGGCCGAAGGTCCACCAATCCCAGCAGCTCGGCCAACGCATCCGATACGCCCGGGCGAGCGGCGTCGGCGTTGGTGTGCGCACTCAACAGCGCGCAGCGGGCTTCGATCAGGTCTGTGATCACCTCTCCCTTGGGGTCGGTCGCAGACACCGAGTGCACCCCAGTCAGTAGCAGCGGGTGGTGGGTGATCAGCAGGTCCGCGCCCCAGCCGATCGCCTCGGCTACCACCGAAGCGACCGGGTCGACAGCCACCAGAACGCGCTTCACTGGCCGCTCCGGACGTCCGCAGACGAGACCGACGGCGTCCCAGTCTTCAGCCAGCGCAGAGGGGTAGAGCCGTTCCATCGCGGCCACCACGTCCCGCACTGTGACCGGTGGGCCGGGGGCAGGCGGGTCGGCGGCAGGCGGACCGGCCGCAGGCGTCCCAGCGGAGATCGGCGCAGTCATAGCACCAACTTAGGCGGAACTACCGGATCCGGGGTGGACTGCCCTGCGCCGAACGGCTCGCGTACCCTCGACCGCGGGCCCGTAGCGCAGCTGGTAGCGCGCCCCGCTTACACCGGGAAGGTCGTCGGTTCGAGTCCGGCCGGGCCCACTGAGTTGCCCCTCGAGCCAACTGCCGTCATGCCACGCGAGCGGCCGAGGGTCGTTCATGCATTGACGATTCGTTCCGCCCAGGCTGTAAGCGTCCCCGCCTTCCTGACGAGCGCCTGTGCTTGCTTCGCACTAACGAGCGCGAATCCATAATGACTGTCGTCCTTAGCTGCCAGTACCTCCCTCAGCAGTTTCGCCATCTTGGCGCCATCGGGTGCCACCGTGGCCACGAGGTCCACCGCCTGTTCGTGGTTCTGCCCACGTGCCCTTCTGTGAAGTCTCGCGCAGCACGCTGCGTCACAGGCTGCTATCGCCGCAAGGACAGCCAGCGCGGCGGCGACCCCGGGAGTGGCCACACTGGTGTCATCGGCGAGGCAAAGCTCGCTAACCATGACCGACGCTTGGGCCTGCTTCAACCTGCCGACGGCGTCGGCTCGCGAGCAGGGGCCAGTTCTGACCTTGTCGCTTCGGCTCATGTCTGACCTTCCAAGACCCTGCTGTCTCCCGTGACAACTAGGAGGTCCTGACCCCAGGCCTCCAAGATGGGTTCCTGATTGCCCCGCATCCTTCGCACATCTGCGAGCGATAGCACCACAACATGGCATGGATTCCCTGTCCACCGGCGAACGTTGTCGGACAGCTCGCCGGCCAACTGGGCTGCATCTGTGGCTTGTGTCACGAGAAGGACGTCAATGTCGCTGTCAGAGTCCCCATCTCGCCGGGCATACGACCCGAATAACCCAAGTAGAAGCGGCTTATCTGGCTGGTCCGCGACGAACTTCCGGAGCCGGTCGAGAAAATCGGTGCGCATGCCGGCCAGAGCTAGGATTCCCGGTGCGGCCAGGTGCTCCTGGTTTAAGATGTACCCGCCCGGCACCTGCAACACGACGCCTTCGCTTGCAAGGCGGAGAAGGGCTAACCGCACGCCGCTTTTCGATGCGCCGGGAGTCTGGTGCCAGACATCGTTGAGGCTCTTCGCGGATGTAGAACCGGCGAGAGCCATCAACACACCCCCGTCGAGTGAAGGTATTACCGCTGCAATCGGACTTGAAACGTCCATCACGCCCCCCGGTCCTACATTGCTCCTCGTTGCGTACAGAATAGTGCACGTCGTACAGAATAGTGCACGTTGGCGCCACGCACGACTACATCAAGTTGACGCCACTTAGGGTTTCGCTCTTCGGGAACCCCTCGTCACCCGGCCAAACCCCCGTCGACTGACCGAGTGACCGTGCGGGTACAAATGACACTGGCGTACCGTCTGACCGTGGTCGTGTCCAACGTGAAGGCGGGGGCGCGTTGACCGCCGTCGAGAATGGCGCCAGCCCGCCCGGTGGCCGCGCGCAGTTGCCGATCCTTCGCGGGGTGCGCCGATGAGCCGAACCCTGCCTGAGGTCCTGACGCCATCCGTGGGCGAACGAGGCCTGGCCTCCGGCGACCACGACAGCGTCGGGGCGGCCACCCTGGCGGCGTGGGACGCATTCCTGGTGGGGGTGCCGAACCTGAATCCGGACGCCCCAACCAGGGCCGCCGGAAGTACCGTCCGAGACCTGCTGACACCGCTTGGCCACTGGCCTGACAGTCGAAGTCTGGCCGGCATCCTCAGGGACGCCGAAGCAGGTCGCCAGTGGGGGCCGGCCGACCAAGCCAGGGCTGCTGCACTCGTCTCGTCACACCGAGATGCTCCGATGGCCGAGCTGATGGCTTCGCTCGAGTCCGCGCGCGGCGAGCTAGCCGACTGGCTGACCGGGGACGACCGGTGGCCGGTGGGCCAGTGGGGCCTGCGCGAGTCGGCCTCGCCGGTGGGGCCGCTGCCGGTGCTGACGCTCATCCACGGGATCTGCTACCAGTTGGCGACCGTCAGCCTCGACCTACAGCCCGCCGGCTGCGTCGTCGATGACAACCTGCTGCTGCTGGGGCTGGTCGCGCTGGTCGACATGATGGGCGCCTTCATCGCACGGACGGGGACCACAGGTTCGCTGTCTGCGGTCGGCACCCAGATCATCGTCGGTACTGGCTCCCGGGAGCACGACTGGCGGACGGTGGTGCTGGAAACCTCGGACAGCAGGGTGCTGGGGCCAACGGTGGTGGGTGCCACTGATGTCCTGCTCGACGTCACCTCCGGGCGGGCCAATGCGGCGAAGCTCTACGCCCGTGGCGAGTTGCGGGTGCACGACCTCACCGGGATGGCGGCCCTGTTGCCGGTGTTGGAGCAGGTGCCGGGGATACCGGCGGTGGCGAGTTTCGGTCGCGCTGCCACGGTGATCGCCCGGGCGTCGGACATGCTGTCCCGATTCCCGTTCAAACGAGGCTGATATCTGCTCTCCGGGAGCGGATCTGGCCATTGCTGTTGCGTGAGGTACCCCGCGTCGGGTGGACTAGCGGCACAAGGGTCACGACGAGCGTGTGCCAGTTATCGAAACGGAGGAGTGTTGTCGACCTCGGAAGCGTCGCAGACACTGGGAGTTCAACCAGGCCGGGTAGTCCAGGAGGTCGGCTGGGACGATGACTGCGACGACGGACTTCGCACGGCGGTCGCGGCGGCATGTGAGTCGGACCTGCTGGATGAGGACTCCGACGAGATGGTGGACGTCGTCCTGCTCTGGTGGCGGGATGAGGATGGCGACCTGGTCGACGCGCTCGTCGACGCGATCGGTCCGCTCACCGAGAACGGCACGATCTGGCTGCTCACTCCCAAGTCGGGGCGGGCCGGCCACGTCGAAGCGGCGGACATCTCCGAGGCGGCTCCGGTGGCGGGATTGCAACAGACCAGCACGATCAGCGCGGCCCGTGATTGGCAGGGCACGCGCCTTGTCGCTCCGCGAGCCCGGAGATAGGGAGAACCATGGGTAAGCCGATGATGGGCACCAGGCGCAGGATCACCATTGCGAGCTGGAAGCCACCCCACGAGGGAGTCATCCACGGCACCCTGACCCTCGACGCGACGAAGGTCCTGGACTACATAGAACGGGCGCGAGACCTGACCGGCGAACGGGTAACCATCACGTCGTTCATAGGTGCCTGCGTGGGCCGTGCACTGGCATTGGAACCGACCCTGAACGGCCGCATCCACATGGGGAAGTACTACCCCTACGACGACGTCAGCCTGTCGTTCCTGGTCCAGATCGACGGCGGCAAGCAATTGGCCCAGGTGCGAGTCAAGGATATTGACCAGATGACTCCCGCTGATGTCGCCAAGGAACTCCAGGCGAAGGCCAGCAGTGTCCGCTCCGGCGAGGACGAATCCTTCAAGAAGAGCGCCGATATTGCGAGCAAGCTGCCCACACCCCTCCTGCGGCGGGTACTGTCCCTCACGGGATTCGTCACCACCGGGCTGGGGCTGCCGATGGCCGGGCAGCCGGCATTCCCGTTCGGGGCCGCAGTCATCACCAGCGTCGGCATGCTGGGCGTCGATGAGGCCTACGTGCCGCCGACGCCATTCTGCCGGGTGCCGCTCTATGTCGCGATCGGCGCGATCCGGGACATGGTGTTCGCCATCGACGGTAAGCCGGAGGTGCGAAAGGGACTGTCGATCACCGCCACCCTGGACCACCGATACGTGGATGGATTCCAGGCAGCGACCGTCGCCCGATCCATCCGGGAATCGTTTGATGACCCGGATTCGTTGGGGCCGCTGAAGGGCTCCTGATTCGACTCGGCCGATTCCACCGCACACCATCCCAGCGCACACCGTCGCACCGCACCGCTCACGCCCGCTCACCTCGCCGAAAGGTCCACCCGTGACCGAAGACAGCCACCACCTGCAACCAGTCGGAATGCCGCATCAGTACGTGGACGTCGACCCGGCGGAACGAGCCGAGTGGCTGGAATCGTTCGACGCCGTCGTGGACCGGCTGGGGCCGGCGCGTGCTCGGTTCCTAATGCTGGAACTGCAACGCCACGCAGCCGAACTGGATATCGGCGTCCCCGACGTCCGACAGACCGACTACATCAACACCATCAGCCCCGCCCATGAGCCTGACTTTCCCGGCGACGAGGTCATCGAAAAGCGAATCCGCGCCTACATCCGATGGAACGCCGCGATCATGGTCCACCGGGCGCAACGTCCGGGTGTCGGCGTGGGCGGGCACATCTCCTCCTACGCATCTTCGGCGTCCCTGTACGAGGTCGGTTTCAATCACTTCTTCAAGGGCCCGGCGGCCCCCGGCGGCGGGGACCAGGTGTTCTTCCAGGGCCACGCCTCGCCGGGGATCTATGCCCGGGCATTCGTGGAGGGCCGACTCAATGAACACAACCTGGACGGCTTTCGACAGGAGCTGACCCATCCCGGCGGGGGGTTGCCGTCCTACCCGCACCCGCGCCTGATGGGCGGCTTCTGGCAGTTCCCGACGGTGTCGATGGGGCTGGGTCCGATCGACGCCATCTACCAGGCGAGGTTCAACCGGTACCTGCACGACCGCGGCATCAAGGACACCTCCCAACAACACGTCTGGGCTTTCCTCGGTGACGGTGAGACCGACGAGCCGGAAACCCTCGGCGATATCGCGCTGGCCGCCCGGGAGCGACTCGACAACCTCACCTTCGTCATCAACTGCAACCTGCAGCGACTGGACGGTCCAGTGCGCGGCAATGGCAAGATCATCCAGGAGTTGGAGTCGGTGTTCCGCGGCGCCGGGTGGAACGTGATCAAGGTCGTCTGGGGGCGAAGCTGGGACCCGCTGCTGGCACAGGACGACGAGGGCGCCCTCGTCCAACTCATGAACAACACCCTCGATGGCGACTACCAGACGTTCAAGGCTGAGGACGGCGCGTTCGTCCGGGAGAACTTCTTCGGCCGTGATCCACGCACCGCGGCGATGGTGGCCGACTGGTCCGATGCCGATATCTGGCGACTCTCCCGGGGCGGGCACGACTATCGCAAGCTCTACGCCGCCTACCGCTTGGCGATGGAGCACGAGGGCCGCCCAACCGTGATTCTGGCCAAGACAGTCAAGGGCTGGAGCCTCGGGTCACACTTCGAGGGTCGAAACTCCACGCACCAGATGAAGCACCTGACGGTCGAGGATCTGAAGACCTTCCGGGATCGGCTGCAGATCGAGATCCCCGACAGCGAGTTGGATCCACACCTGCCCCCGTACTACTCCCCCGGCCCGGGCCACGAACACTTCGAGTACCTGCGCGAGCGGCGCGCCTCGCTGGGCGGCTATGTGCCAACCCGCAATCCCGTCTCGCGGCCATTGGAGTTGCCAGGTGACGAACCCTACGAGGTGATGACGCGGGGGTCAGGCAAGCAGGAGGTCGCCACCACAATGGCCTTCGTCAGGCTGTTGAAGGAACTGCTCAAGGATCCGAATATCGGGCCCCGACTGGTGCCGATCATCCCGGACGAGGCGCGCACCTTCGGGATGGACGCGATGTTCCCGGTGCAGAAGATCTACAACCCAGATGGTCAGAAGTATCTGGCTGTGGACCGCGACATGTTCCTGTCCTACAAGGAGAGCACCACCGGCCAGATCCTGCATGAGGGCATCAACGAGGCCGGCTCGATGTCGTCGTTCCTGGCCGTTGGTTCCTCCTATTCGACGCACAACGAGCCGATGATCCCGATCTACATCTTCTACTCGATGTTCGGATTCCAGCGCACCGGCGACCAGTTCTGGGTCGCGATGGACCAGAAGGTTCGGGGCTTCACGATCGGGGCAACCGCCGGCCGGACCACTCTCAACGGTGAAGGCCTGCAGCACCAGGATGGCCACTCCCTGCTGATCGCGGCAACGAACCCCATCTGTGTCGCCTACGACCCGGCCTATGCCTACGAACTGACCCACATCGTCAAGGACGGCCTGCGCCGGATGTACGGGCCGGACTCGGAGGACATTTTCTACTACCTGACCGTCTACAACGAGCCGATCGTGCAACCTGCGCAACCCGCTGACGCCGACATAGAGGGAATTCTGCGCGGTATCCACCTGATTTCGGCGTCCGATCCGGCTGCGGCCGCCGACCGGCCACGGGCACAACTGCTGGCCTCCGGCGTGGGCGTGCCATGGGCCTTGAAGGCGCAGCAACTCCTCGCCGACGAGTGGGGCGTGCACGCCGATGTCTGGTCGGTCACAAGTTGGAACGAGTTGCGGCGCGACGGTCTCGCGGTCGACCGACACAACCTGACCAACCCGGATGCACCGGCCAAGACCGCGTACGTCACCACTAAACTGGCCGACCGACCCGGTCCGTTCGTGGCGGTCTCGGACTACCAGCGGGCAGTGCAGGACCTGATCCGGGAATGGGTTCCGGGCCGGTACTACACGCTGGGCACGGATGGCTGGGGAATGTCCGACACACGTGGAGCACTGCGCCGCCACTTCCTGGTGGATGCGGAATCGATCGTCGTGCAGACCCTGCAGGCCCTCGCCGACCGGGGAGAGTACGACCGCAGCGCGGTCGGCACTGCGATCAAGCGCTACCGACTGTGGGACCCGACAGCGGCGGATGCCGGCAACACAGAGGGTTCGGGCTGACCGACCGGCAGAGCCGCGCAGCGCAAAGCTGGTTGGCGGGCCGGCTGGACTCAGCCGACCTGGTTCAGCCAGCGCACCGGGGCGCCATCGCCGGCGTGACGGAAGGGCTCCAACTCGTCATCCCAGGGCCGACCCATCAGCAGTTCCAGTTCGCGCTCCATATCGAACTCGTCGCCGAGGATGCTGGCAGCCGCCGACCGAGCGAGCATCGCACGCAGTTGCTCCTCGCCGACCATGATGTCACCGTTGGTGGCCACCGTGGCCCTGAAGATACCCAGATCAGGGGTGCACGAATATCGCTCGCCATCGGTGCCGGGTGAGGCATCTTCGGTGACTTCGAACCTCAGTCCCGGGAACCCGCGGAGTTCGCTGGTGATCCGCGCACCAGTGCCAGCCGGACCTGTCCAGGCAGCTTCCGCCCGCAGGCTGCCGTGCAGTGCCGGTTGAGCTGTGAACTCGAGCGGCACCGGGCGGCCGAGGACACGCTCCAGGGCCCACCCCACGTGCGCTGACAGCGCCTTGGAGCAGGCATGCACGAATACGACCCCACGGGCCGTTCTGGGCACTACATCGGACATGTTCGTCCTCCTCGGTCAGAAGTCGCCTTCCCCTGCGCTCCTACGAGGTCCGTTCTGCCGAGGATTATAGTCACAGCCGCCCCACCAGCACCAGAGGCACCACAGGTCACAACCACCTCAGTGCACCTCCCCGCCGCTTAACCACTCGACCACAGCTCCAACGTATCCGACCCAGCCCCGGTAGCGGATCAGTTCGTCGGAGACACCACGAAGGGAACCGGCCAGCGCGACCCGTTCGACGGCATCCAGCTCGCCCAGTGGGGTCAGAAAGGTCCGGATCGTGAACAGCACGGCACCGGACCCCGGCAGACAGCGCAGCGTTTGCCGTTCAACTCGGAGCCAGACCCGATCGGGGACCTCAGCGACGGCCAGAACGACTTGCCGGGGCGGCGGTTCCGGAGTGTAGAGGTCCTCCTCGGTGGTCAAGGTCCAGTTGAATCGCCCCAGCACTTCCGTGCCGGATCCGTCTCCGGAGCCCGACCCGGCGGCCTCGCGGGCACGGTCAGCCAGCCGTCCGAACAGGTCTCCGGTCGCACGCGAGAGCCTGTCGGGGTAGCCAGGCACGGGCGCATGGATCCCATCGAGCGACGCTCCCAATTTGTCGGCCAAGCGCCAGCGGGACGGGAAACTCAGCGACGCCGCGACCAACAACCATTCCCCCGCCCTCGGGGCCATGATGCACAGGTCCTCCTGGACCTGCAGCGATGCCAAGGCGAGCGCCTGCTCGGCTCGGGCGGTAGCTGACTGGCCGACCGTCTGCAGTCGCTGACCACGCCACTCGACCGCCGCCGATACCAGCTCGTACACCTCCAGGCAGGCAGCCTCCGAACCTGGCAGCGCGGCGAGGACGTCGGTGCGCCGTTCGGCCAACAGTCGCCTTTTGATCGCCAGCTGGGCCTCCCGGTCTGATCCGGGCAGCAGCCAGCACTCCGGCGCAACTGGGCGCGTTCCGACGCTCAGCCGATGCGGACGACCGTCCACCGGCACTGCGAAAGCGCGAAGATCGTCGGTGCCGAACATAGCCGTCAGTATCGCGCACTGTTCCGACAGAATGGTGGATCCACCGGGCCCGACAGAGCGCTGACGGCCGCCCCTTCCCGGTCCGATGCGTTCGTCGGGCCTACTCGCCGGTCACGGACTAGGCTGCCGAGCATTGCCCAGCACTATCGACGCCCCGACCGTTGGCCGCGCATGAGGCGACTGACGGGCCATCATCCGGTCGCCACCACGAGAGGACACCCGTGACGCTCGATCCAGTCCCCGCCGATATTGAGCACGACCCGGCATATCTGGCGGACGAGTTCGTGAAGAACCTGCGCATGCACCAAGGGGTCTCGATCGACCGGGCCACCGAGAACGACCTCTACCAGGCGTTGGGCATCACCGTGCGCAGCCTGCTGATGGACAACTGGTTGGAGCGGTTGCGCAGGCAACTACAGAAGGGCCCGAAGGTTGTGGCCTACCTCAGTGCCGAATATCTATTGGGACCGCAACTCCTCAACAGCATGCTGGCCGATGACCTGGAAGGCCCGATGCGGGAGGCCCTCGCCTCACTCGGACTGGATCTCGACGACCTTGTCGCGGTCGAACCCGAACCCGGGCTCGGCAACGGCGGCCTCGGTAGGCTGGCCGCCTGCTACATCGATTCGCTGGCCACCTTGGGGATCCCGGCGGTCGGCTATGGCATCCGCTATGAGTACGGCATCTTCCGGCAGGCGTTCGTCGACGGTCGGCAGGTGGAGATGCCCGATAAGTGGCTCGCCGGCGGAAATCCGTGGGAATTCCCGCACACTCACATGACGCAGACCATCGGGTTCGGTGGCCACACTGAGAACCACGTGGACGCGCTCGGACAGTTGCGGACGGAGTGGATTCCAGATCGGACCGTCATCGCCGTGCCCTACAACTACCTCGTGCCCGGCTTCCGCAACGGTGTCGTCAACACCCTGCGGCTATGGTCGGCGGAGTCGCCGGATGAGTTCAATCTGGAGATCTTCAACGCTGGCGACTACGAGAATGCCGTCGGTCAACAGGTACGGGCATCGAACCTGTCGAAGGTCCTCTACCCGGAGGATTCCACTCCACAGGGTAAGGAACTGCGGCTATCCCAGCAGTACTTCTTCACCGCCGCCTCGATCCGGGACTTCCTGGACCAGACGCTGCCGGCCGGCTTCCCACTGACCCGGCTGTCCGAACGCGTCATCTTCCAGTTGAACGACACCCACCCGGTGATCGGTATCCCGGAACTGATGCGCATCCTGGTCGACGAGGAACAACTGGAGTGGGACGTCGCCTGGGCGATAGTCAACAAGTCGTTCGCCTACACCTGTCACACCCTGATGCCGGAGGCCCTCGAAGTCTGGCCGGTGGAACTGATGTCACGGCTGCTGCCCCGGCACATGGAGATCATCTACGAGATCAATTCCCGCTTCCTCGCCGAGGTGCGCGCCACCTTCCCCGGTGACGACGGGATTGTGGAACGGATGTCGATCATCTCCGAACACCCCCACCGCGGCGTCAGAATGGCGCACCTTGCGGTGGTCGGCAGCAGTCGGGTGAACGGCGTCGCCGAATTGCACTCGCAGTTGCTGCGCGACAAGGTCCTGGTCGACTTCTCGACCATGACGCCGGAGAAGTTCACGAACGTCACCAACGGCATCACCCCGCGCCGGTTCCTGCGGGTGGCCAACCCCGGCCTGTCGGCCCTGATCACCGAAGCAATCGGACCTGGTTGGGAGATCGACCTCGAGCGACTCAGGGAACTTGAACCGCTCGCCGACGATGCCGCCTTCCGCGCGCAGTTCGCAGAGATCAAGCAAGTCAACAAGGCGCGACTGTCGAACCTGTTGAACGAGCGGGATGGCCTATCGGTGGATCCCGCGACCATGTTCGACGTGATGGTGAAGCGACTTCACGAGTACAAGCGACAGGTGCTGAAACTGCTGCACACCGTCACGCTTTACCAACGAATCAAGTCGGACCCGAACGCCAACGTGGTTCCTCGGACCATCCTGTTCGGCGCCAAGGCCGCACCCGGATACGTGATGGCGAAACAGACCATCGAACTGATCCTTGCGGTCGCTCGCGCCATTGATGAAGACCCAGATGTGGCAGGCCGGCTCCGAATCGCATTCCCGGCCAACTACAACGTGGTGCTGGCCCAGTCGATCGTGCCGGCCGCCGAACTCAGCGAGCAGATTTCGATGGCGGGCAAGGAGGCCTCTGGCACCGGAAATATGAAGTTCGCACTCAACGGCGCGCTGACCATCGGCACGCTGGACGGCGCGAATGTTGAGATTCGGGAGTTGGTCGAGCCGGAGAACTTCTTCCTCTTCGGCCTGACGGAGGAGCAGGCGAGCAAGGTGCAGGCCGCCGGTTATCGCCCGCGCAACTACTACGAGATGGATCCCGAACTGCACCGCGCCATCGATGCACTCTCCGGCGGTGCACTGTTGAACGGCGCAACCGAGGCCGGACATGCGGTGATCGACCACCTGATGGAGAGCGATCCATTCCTGGTGCTGGCCGACTACCGGGCCTATATCGATACCCAGGACCTCGTCGATATCAACTACCAGGATCAGGACGACTGGAACCGGAAGGCAATTCTGAACGTGGCGAGATCCGGGTACTTCTCCTCGGACCGTGCCATCCGGGACTATCTTGAACGTATCTGGCACGCGACAGAAGGCTAGGGCGGAAGCCCGCTAGCCACGAGAGGGGACGGCAGTGAGTGATTCCTCCCAGCCATCGGGATCCGGTGGCATCAGGGCGAGCGACAGCGACCGCGAGGCCACTGTGCTCATTCTCAACAAGGCATTGGGCGACGGTCGCATCAACGCCAGCGAGCACGACCAACGGATGTCGGCGGCCTATGCGGCGGTGACCATGGCCGAATTGACGCGACTGACGTCCGACCTGCCGGCCACGCCGCCGCCACCACCTGGACCTCCGGCGGTCTCGCACCAGACGCCAACCGACCTGCAGGCAAACGCTGGCTCGGGGATGCGGGCGATGTGGTTGTCCTGGCTCGGGGTGTCTGTGTTCATGATTGCGATCTGGCTGGTCGGCATCTTGACCAGCGATCCCATCCAATGGCAGGGCTTCTGGCCGCTCTGGGTGATCGTCCCCTGGGGGGCAGTGATACTGATGCGCACCATCATCGACTCCGGGAACGACCAACGCTGACCGGGGTCCCACGTAGTTCGGCCCGCAACCCAGTTGGGTTGCGGGCCGAACTACGTGTGGAGGCTGTGCTGCTGGCCTCAGGCGCAGGCCCAGGGACCCCAGCCGGCGCTCTGGTAGTAGTTGTACGCCACCAGATCCTGCGCCCACTTCGGCGCCTGATCGGCGGTACCGGCCCAGCGGCCGCCACCGGCTCCGAGCCAGCTGCCGTAGGCGAACTGCCAGGCACCGTAGTAGCCGTTGCCGGTGTTGATTCCGTAGTTGCCACCGGACTCGCAGGCCACAACTGACAGGGCCTTCGGTGTGTTGGCCCAGTTGGCGGCCTCAAGGATCCTGGAGATGTCGCCCTCCGACAGGCCGTACGCCGAAATGGTTGCGGGGCTGATCCCGACCGAACGGGCCAACGCGGCCAGACGTTCGGCGTTCCGCGCGGCCTTCTCAGCGCGCCAGGCGTCAGCGGCAGCCTTGGTGGCGGCGTTGATCGCACGGGTACGGGCCCGGCTGGCCTCGTTGAAGACCTTCAAGCTGGCGACGTGGGCCTTGCGGGCGTCGGTGAGTTCGGCGTACAGCGCCGCCCGCTCTTCGTCGGTCGTGGCGGCACCGAGCTTCACCTTGAGGGCGCCAACGGTCCAGCCAGCCTGCAGGTAGGCGTTGCGTGCCTGGATCCAGCGCTGGTGCGCAGCGGCGCGCGCCGCAGCGGCGCGCTTCGCCACCAGGGCCGCCCGGTTGGCCGACTGACGCGGCGTGAAACTGGCCGCACTGACAGCGGCCGACGCCGTCGTCGCTCCGGTTGCGGACACCACCGGGGCGGCGGTCGCCGGTGCGGCTGCGAGGCCGACCGCGAGCGCACCGGAGGCGAGCAGGGTAGAGGTACCGATCAATGCTTTACGCACGAGAATCCTTTGTCGTTGGTCCCCTCGCACACGACCGCTAAAGGCACGGCGCAGGGTGGTCTCAGGGGCGAACACTGGGCGGTTTACGCCCGGCCCATGCGGTGCCATCTGGATCGGTCACCGCTGGATCTGTCTATGACGGTAGGTGGGGATTCACCCGCCTCACAACTCCGCCAGCCGTAGCTGTGGATGATTCATGCCTGACGGGTGAGGCAGATCACCCCGGGCGTCAACGAACCTTGGCTGTTCCTCGAGGTCTTCTGACGCCTAGGCCGGTCAGCCTTCGGGCAGGTCGCGCAGCACGCTTGGCTGCCAGCCGGGCTCCGCCAACTCGAAGCCAGCGAAATCGAACCCCGGCGCCACGACGCAGCCGACCAGGCTCCACCTGCCTGTGGACCTTGCCGCCTGCCAGGCGCCAGCGGGCACAACCGCCTGCGGGGATAGACCTGGGTCATTGCCGATCAGCGCGTCGATTCCGCCGTCAGCGGTGACTATCTGCAGGGCCAGCGGATCGCCGGCGTGGAACAGCCAGTGCTCGTCCGCATCCACCCGGTGCCAGTGGCTGTTCTCACCGGCTCCCAGCAGAAACAGGATTGAGGTGCTCGCCGGACGTTCACCGAGGGATGCCGACGCACGGAAAGTCTCGCGGAACCAGCCGCCCTCCGGGTGCGGCGCCAGCGCGTACTCCGCCACAATTTCGGCTGCACTCCGATCGTTCATCTCGACCTCGACCGCCCCTCGCCCGCCTGCGTCGGGCCGTTGTGACCTTCCGTGTTCTATCCGAACAGTTCTACCGGCACCGCCGCGGCCACGCCCGCTCGGACACCAGCCTGCTCGCAGTATGCCCGGACGAATTCGGGATCTGCCATCGGATGGTCGCCCAATGCCTCCAGGTAGGAGCCATGAGCGCGCAACGATGCCACGGCGACATCCAACTGCCCGCTGACATCGACAGCGTGGGCGGCCAGCGGGGAGCCAGCGACCAAACACCTGGCCACGGCATGTGGCGGAAGTCCGAGGTCGGTGAAGATCCAGCGGTTACCCGCATCGGATGCCGCGTCGAGCGCAGCCTGGCCGACATGGCGATGATCGGCAGTGTTCCGACTGCCCGGGAACCCCCAGGAGTCTCGATGGTTGAACAAGAGCAATGTGTCGGGCCGGTAGCGGCGGATGGCCGCTGCCAACTCCCGTCGGAGTCCGGTGCCGTACTCCACGACCCCGTCCGGGTAGTCCAGGAACTCGACGTCGGTGACGCCAACGATCGCCGCACTCGCCCGTTGCTCGAGCTCTCGGACACGAGCAGATTCGACCGGTGCCAGAGTGTCAATCCCGGCCTCCCCCCTGGTGACAAGTAGGTAGTCCACCCGGTTGCCCGCGGTTGTCCACATCGAGACCGCGGCGGCCGCACCATATTCCAGGTCATCGGGGTGGGCGACGATCGCGAGCACCGTGCCGGGGTCCTGGTCATAGAGTTCAAGTGTCATGTCGAAGCGGCTACCGGGCCAGCAGGAGTTGGAGGATTTCCTTGGCATCGTCCCCGACTGACTCGGTCGCTACCAGTTTCGCCGGGTTCTGCTGATCGCGGGTGAAGAAGTACTGTCGGCCGTCCCGGACGGCGATCACCAGGTCGCGGGTCTCGTCGGCGACTTCGGCTGTCCCTTGCGCCGAGTAGCGCACCGCGGTGATCAGAGCGCTCCGGTCAGCGCTAGCCAGCACCTCCTCTGGGTCCGTGCTGCCGCCCAGCTCGACGTGCTCTCCCCCGGGCAGCCACTCCGCGGTCCGCTCCAATGCATCGGTGGTCTGATAGAGCCACAATTCGTGCACACCGAGGGCATCGATGTGCACCTCCAAGGTGATCCCCTCGGGTTGCGGAAGTAGCAGAATTCGCCAAGGTTCGCCGGGCTGGGAACCGGTGGTGCGGGCATCGAGCACGGTCCGGGCCCGCTGCTGGAAGGCCAGCGCGATACCGAGATCACCGCGTACCTGGACCTGACCATCAGCGGCGGCGACCAGCAGCTGTCGCGCCGCCAGCGAACGAACCGCCTCCGCCAACACCTCATCCGACGGCCTGACCTCGAGAAAGTCGACCACCGCATCCACGGCGGTCAACTCCGCGAGGGTGTAGGCCCCGAGAGGCACCGGACCGGTGCTCACCAGGTGGACAACTGCGGCGACCAGCCCCTCCGGGACGGAGGCGGCTGGAACCGATCCATCATTCGCAGTCGCCGAACTCCCAGTGGACTCACTCATCGGTTGCCTCTTCAGTGTCGGACTTCGTCGCCGCCGGGGCCGCGACTGATTGGCTCAGGTCGAGGGTTCGGGGACGTACCCCTGAATCTGCCAGGATGGCGGCGGCGACTCGCGCAGGCGTCTCGGTCACCCAGACATCAGAGTTGCCGAACAGCCCGCGACCAGCTCGGCCGCTCAACGTACCGCCGATCTCGGCAAGTGGATCCACCCGATCTGGCGGTGGGAACCTGTGAGCCAGATCCTGCGAGGCGGAGGTGACGTCGTCATCATCCTCCAACCGGTGCAGGGTGGCGCGGACAGAGTCGGCGACACCGGCCGGTACCCCGACCGCCACGGCTAGTCCTGGGGACAGGTACAGCGGGCGCCGCTCGGTGACCTTGGACAACCCCCACGGCCCAACATTGCTGCGGGTGATTCGGTACACGATGTAGTCCATCAGGTGTCTGACATCGGACATCGTCGGCAGCTTCTTACCCTTACCCATCGCGGCAGGCGTCTTCTCCAGCTGAACCCAGGTCCCCTGCGCAGTTCGGCCATGCAGCTTCTCCCGGACGACTGGGCCTCGCATCCCGATGTCCGGATACTTGGTCTTGTCGACGGTCCGGTGATGGCTGGAGATGCGGTCGTGACTGACCCCGGCGAACCGCCAAGCGTCGTACAGGTCCGGGTCGTCGACCAGCACATGGCCGCCACACAGGACATCGCGGAGTTGTGGCACCTGCAGCCCGTGGTGGGCGAGGTCCGTGATGATCGCGGCCTCCTCCGGGCTGAGCCGTTGAGCCGCCGCCAACAATCCCTTCCGGTAGGTGCCGACCTTCGCCGTGATCTCGATCAGCAGCCGCACCCGGGTGCGCACCAGTTCGGTCTGCTGTTGGGTCAGCGGCGTCGGAGCTACCACCGGTTGTTCGGACCTCTCCACAGCCGGAGTCTACGTCGACGACACTGGCGCCCGCTGCTAGTAGGCCTCCCAGATGCTGGTCGCGATCTTGCCCAGATCCTCATTCGCCGCAAACACACCCTGGATATCGCTGAACATGGCCTGATTCATGATGATCGTGACCGTCAACTCGCGGCCCGACTTGGCCGTGATGTAGCCACCCAACGCCTTCGTCTCCAGCCGCAGCCGGCTGTTGAGCAGGTCGGCGGCGCCCAACGTGCCGGTCTTCGCAGACACCTTCCCCTTCGCAGGGCTGTCGACCTGGACAGTGGCGATCGAGCCGTCGACACCCATCGTCGGCAGCGCCGCGCGCCATGCGGCCGCGTCCGGGCGAGCCGCGAACACCCGTTGGAGTTGGCTTTCGCTGGCCGCGGTGATGAAGTTCCCCGGCAGCCCGGAGCCGTCGATGAGGGAGGCCTGCAGCGGATCGATCCCCGCCTTGGACAGCACCTTGGCCAGTTGCGGGAAGCCGTCGTCGCAATCCTTGCTGCCGGCCGCCACCGCAAGCAGGCACACCTGCGTCTGCGCGCCTCGGTTGTAGCTGATCTTCAGGATGTAGGTGGCGTTCTGGTCGTAGCTGAGCCCCTCCAGCGTGGCCGCCTTCGGCAGTTTGGCGATCTCGGCCTCCGACCCCAGCCCGGCGACGGTATTGACCTTCGTAGGTGACGCGGAAACTGTCACTCCGGCCCGCTGCAACGCCTCGATGAAGGCAGTCCGGGCGAAGGTCGCCGGGTCGGTGAGATGCCAGACGTTCAGCGTCGGCGGACTGTCGGCTGCGATGGTGCCGGTGGTGGTGATGACGCCGTTCCTGGTCGATGTGACCGCGATCTTTGTGGCCCCACCGGCCGGCACCGTCGTCACCTTGTTGTCGACCGTCCACGGAGCGACCTCTGGCCGCATCTTGAAGGTGGAGGGTTGGCCCGGCTGTCCGGGCGTGGTGACGATGTCGATCAAGTTGTTGTTGATCACAATAGGCGAGACCGGACCGTCCTCCTCACCGAGATCCTTCGTCACGAACAGCCTGTCGTCCACCTCGACTCGGCCGCTGACATTGGCGATCCCGGAGGCCTTCACCTGCTGGGCCAGTTTGTCCAACCCGGCGAGCGGATTGTTGTCGGCGATGGTCGCGCCCGGGATCGCGTTGGCATCATTGTGGTCAAGGTTGGTGAACACCACCTTGCCGTCGGCCCCGGTCTGGCCACCCATCGTGATGTCACCCTTGGCGACCAGGATGAGGTCGCCCGCGAGCTGTCCGTCGGTCACCGTACCGGTGCGCACCACCGGCGTCACAATCCGGGAATCGGGGCCGAACTGCAGCCAGCCTCCACCGACGCTGTAGGTCTTCGTCACCGACGCCGGTTCCAGGAACGCGCCCGTGTTGTAGTTGACCAACGCCTCACCGGAGGCCGCGTCGGTGACCGAGATCGCCCAGGTCGCGTGGGAGTACGGCGGTGAGTTCATGACGTCGACCACCTGCTGGCTCAGCCCAGGTATCGAACTGGTGCTCGTACTCGGACTGGTCTGGTTGTTCGCCGAACTCGAGCACCCGGCCAAGGCGACCGCCGCAGCCGTGACACCAATCACTGCCACCGAGATTCTCCCGTTACGCGCCATCCCAAGTGCCTTCCGCTCGACTGGACAGTGGGTCGAACCCTACTGGTTGCCCGGAGCTCCACCACCGTCTGCCGGGAAAATGGCGTCGGGCCCGCTTCGACCGACCGATTCCGGGCGCGTTCCACCGATCAGAGGCACCAGTGCCACCGAGAAGATGACAGCCGCCAGCAGCAGCGGCCACAGCACGTCGAATCTCAGCAGGTAGGCGCCCACCGCGGCGCTGACGACGAACAAACTGATGGACAGAGCCCGGCGGCGCCAATTGCGGCTGTCGCCACCCGCCGGTCGGGAGTCGGCGATGACCGCAGTCAGGGTGAGGGTCATCACGTTGGTCGCCAGATCGGGAATGCCATGGACTCGAACCATGGCATTCTGGATGCCCATCGCGAATGCCAGCAGCGCCACGACCAGCAGCCCGACCCCGTTCCTGTCATCGGGACTCGCCACCGCCGAGATGACAACCGTCGCCACAATCAGCAGCCATTCGAACGCGAACCCGAGACGACGCTCCCGGACCTGCGCGGATCCCCGCAGTAACCGACCGCCGCCCAAGGCGCCGAGGGTGAAGGCGGCCAGCGGCAACATGAACTTGGTGGTGTCCTCGACAGGGTCGCCAGCTCCGAACGTGAACGCCATGAGCAGCAGATTGCCGGTCATGATCTCGGCGAAGACGCCACCGAGGGCGAGGAAGCAGACGGCATCGAGCAGTCCGCAGATCGCCGTGATCAGGTACAGCCCTGTGGTGTAGTTGCGAAGCGTGCCGAGCATCGGGTCAGTATGACGGGTGCGGGCGACAACGAGTTCAGCCATTACCTCCGGCCAGCGAAACGAGCGAGAGGCTGGGATGGTGGAGGCAGTCGGTGGGGCGCGATCGGAGGTGGCGGGTGTGGAAATCTCACAGCCCAGCGCGGACGGCCGCGACGGCTGGTTCCGGGAGTTGGCGGAACGCACCGGTGACATCTTCTTCGTCGTGCGAATCGCACCCGATCTGGCGGTGGAGTTCGTCAGCGACGCAATTTCCACCTGGGGTGGACTCGGAGTCGCCGAATTCCTGACCGATCCCGCGCTGATCCGACGCCTGATCCATCCTGCTGACCGCGACAAACTGACCGCCCTGATCTCCGGCGAACCAGATCAGGACGCCGAGTTCGAGCTCCGCTGGCGGCACCGCGACGGCCGTCCAGTCTGGACCCAGGCAAGCGTCCGCCGGCGGATCCGACAGGACGCTTCGGTCGCACTCGAAGGAACACTGCACGACATTACGGCCGTGCGGATCGCCGAACAGGAACTCTCCCGATCGGAGGAGAGGTTGCGGTTGGTGCTCGACAACGTCGGCGACGCGGTGCTGCACTTCGACGGCAACGGCATTCTGCGCTGGGCCTCCCCCTCGCTGCAGACCGTCTTCGGCTGGAACCCCGAGGAGGTCGTCGGCACCCGATTCTGGCTCAGTACCGCAGAGGATCGGCGGGCGGTTGTGGCGGCGGTCGAGGAGGCTCTTCGAGTCGGGCGCCACGAACTGCGGCATCGTTCCCAGTCGGTCCGCGGAGACGGTCGAGTCGTCTGGGTGGATACCACCGTTCGGCTGCTCTGGGCCGACGACGGATCGTTGGCCAGCGTGGTCTGCTCTGCTCGCGATGTCACGAGCCAAGTAGAGACCGAGCAGGAGTTGGCCGCCTCCCAGGAGCACTTCCGGCTGGTTGCCGAGGAATCCTCGGACTTCACGCTGCGGACTGTCGGGGATTTCATCGTCGACTGGATCTCCCCGTCGGTGACGAGGATTCTCGGCTGGCGACCAGAGGAGGTCGTCGGGCATAGCGGATTCGACTTCTTCCACCCGAGCGATGTCTCGCAGGCAGCGGAGGTCGCCGCCCGGGGTGCCGCCGGAGAGACAGTCTCGGGGCGGGCACGGCTACTCTGCGCCGATGGTAGCTATCGGTGGCTCTCCCAGATCTCGACCCCGATTCTCGGCGCCGACGGCGCCTTGGTGGCGCGAATCAGCGGCTTTCAGGACATCGACGCCGAGGTGAAAGCGCAGTTGGCGCTGGCCCACAGCGAGCAGCGGTTCCGGTTGGCGATGGAGTCCGCGCCCACCGGAATGGCGGTGCTCGATTTGGACCGCCGGTTCCTGGAGGTCAACCCCGCCCTCTGCCGGATGCTGGGTCGGACGGAGGCCGAGCTGCTGTCGATGCGAGTGACCGACGTCCTGCACCCCGAGGATGACGCGCTCGACCAGCAGCTGCGCGCGGCAGTGCGGTCCAGCCGGGCTGCCTCTGCCCGCGACGAGCATCGGGTCTTCGCCGCGGACGGTCGCGAGATGTGGGTGGAGCACTCGGTCGGGCTGCTGCGCGACGAGGATGGTACGCCACTGTCCTACGTCTCCCAATACGTCGACGTCACAACCGCACGCCAGGCGCAGCAAGGTCTGCAATTCCTGGCCAGCCACGATGTCCTGACCTCGGTTGCGAACAGGCACGAGCTGCTGGCCCGGATCGAAGGTGTGCTGGCCCGGCCGGCGCCGGTCGGCACTCGACTGGCGTTGCTATTCATCGACTTCGACGAGTTCAAGGCGATCAATGACACCTTCGGCCACGCCGCCGGCGACGCGGTGCTGGTGGAGGTTTCGCGCCGGGTCTGTGGCCATGTCCGAGCCGATGATCTGGTCGCCCGCATCGGCGGCGACGAATTCACCGTGGCGCTGCCCGCGGTGCGCGCCGTCGCCGACGCGCAGGCGGTCGCCGCCAAAATTCAGCAGGCCCTGATCGAACCGGTCGCCGTCGAGGAGCAGGCGATCCCCGTCACCGTCAGCATCGGGATTGCGCTGGCCGAACCCGGTGATAAGGCCGACCAAGTACTTCAGCGCGCGGATCGGGCCCTGTACCGGGCCAAGCGCACCGGACGCAATCGCACGGTCAGTTACGATCCCGCGGTTGACCGATAGCACCCTGGACACGGCGGACCCTGCTAGTTTCCCTCGGGTGAGCGCCGACACCTCAGTCTCCACCACCGGGGAAACCTCCGCAGCGGCCGTCGTCTTCGTCGGTCTGCTGTCCGGGGTCCAGGCATCGGACCCCAACATCGCAGCGACCGCGCTCGTCTCTGCCAGCCGCGGGTTGCAGATGACCAGCGGGCAGACGTCTATTGCGGCCAGCATCTTCACGATCATGATGGCCGCCACCGTCATCTCGACGGGCCTGCTGGCCGATCGGTTGGGACGTCGCCGGGTCCTACTCGCAGCTCTGGCTCTCTCAGTCGTGGGCGATGTCGTGGTGGCGCTGGCCCCCGGGTTCACCATCTACGCCATCGGCCGCGGACTCGCCGGCGTGGGGTTGGGTGCCGTCTACGGAGCCGCCTTCGCCTACGTCAACGTGCTCGCGAGACCGGGCCGATTGGCGGCCGCGGTCGGCGTCTTCACCGCCGCCGGCGCGGTGGCGATGGTCGGGATGAGTTTCGTCGGCGGAATCCTGACGTCGCAGAACTGGCGGCTGGCGTTCCTGTTGGTCCCGGCCGTGTCTCTACTCGGGATGCTGTTCGTCCCGAAACTGCTGCCCGAGCAGAGTCCGGTCGACCAGGGCAAGAGCGACGTTCTGGGGCAACTGCTGCTGGGATTCGGCGTCATCGGCACCCTCTACGGCTTGAGCCACGCGGCGGCCGGCGTCACCAAACCACTGACCTGGATCCCTTTGCTGGTCGGAATCCTGCTGTTGGTGGCGTTCTTCCTGTCCCAGCGGTATCGGTCCAATGCGTTCTACCCGGTCCGACTTTTCCGCAATCCGGTGTTCATCGGCGCCCTCTGTGCGGGCTTCGTCTATAACTTCGGCCAATCAGCCTCCTTCCTGCAGTTGGCAAACATCTGGCAGTACATCGGCGAATTCGGCGCGCTGCAGGTGACGCTGGCCCAATTGCCCTATCTGGCCACGGGCATCATCGGGGCCCTGCTGGTCGGACGCTGGATGTCAAACGGCCTCGCGAATGCGAACGCGGTGCTGCTCGGCACTGCCCTGACAGCCTTGGGCTTCTTCTCCCTACTGCTCGTGCATCGCGGCGGATCCTTCTGGACCTTCCTCCCTGCACTGCTCCTGATCGGTGCTGGCACCGTCATCGCCTCACTTCCGTTCGGCAGTCTGATCATCGGGACGGCGCCTGCGGAGTACTACGGCCCGGTCACCTCATCGCGCACCACGATCGGCCAGTTCGCCTATGCCATCGGCATCGCTGCAGCCACTCTCAGCATCGACAAACTCACCTTGGGCGGCACCGTTGAGCGACTCACAGCGGCCGGCGTGCCGCCCAGCCAAGTCGGTACCGGCCTCGATGCGGTCACGGCCTTCGGGTCCACTGGCACTCACCCCAGTACGGAGCTGGGTCGGCAGGCGCTTTCGCAGGCCAACACCTCGTACCACGAGGCGTTCCACATCACGATGGTCGGCGCCGGTCTGGTCTGCCTATTGGTGGGCTTCGTGGGCTACTGGCTGCTGCGGCGATCCACCGCAGCCAACTAGTCTCGACTCATGTGCGACACGTTCGTGGCGCTGGCGCCCGCGACCGCCGACGGGTCGGTAATCCTCGGCAAGAACAGCGACCGGGAGCCCAACGAGGCGCACCAGATCGTGCTGATCCCTGGCAACTCGCACCCGCGGGGTGCGAGGGTCGACTGCACCTACATAGAGATAGCGCAGGCAGCACGGACTCGGGCAGTGCTACTTGCCAAGCCGTACTGGATCTGGGGCGCCGAGATGGGCGTGAACGATGCCGGGGTGGCGATCGGCAATGAGGCGGTCTTCACGAAGGTGCCCCGGGAGAAGCGGGAAGGGCTGCTGGGCATGGACCTGCTGCGGCTGGCGCTGGAGCGAGCGGCCACCGCGGCCGAGGCCGCTTCGGTCATCACCGAGCTGCTGACCCGGCACGGTCAACACGGTCAGGCCGGTCACACCCACAACCTGCTGTACGACAACTCGTTCATCATCGCCGACCCCACTGGCGCGTTGGTCCTGGAGACGATGGGACGGGACTGGGTGAGCCGCAATATCTCGGTCGCCGACTCGATCTCGAACGCCATCACCACCAACGACAACTGGGATCGGGCCTCTGCCGGGATCGACGCCGCCGGTCCCGGGTTGGACGTGGCCGACCGGTTCTCCGACTTCGTCTACACCCGATTCAGCGCGGCCAAGGCGCGTCAGTGCCGGACATCGGCATGGCTCGCCGCGCACCGTGGTCGAATCGAAGTCCGCGACGCGATGGCGCTACTGCGCGACCACGGACCCAACGGGACGGCGACCGACTGGGCACCGGACCTGTCGATGATGGGCCAAACGGTCTGCGCCCACGCTGGGTTCGGTCCCATCCGGGTGTCGCAGTCGACCGGGTCGATGGTGGTGAAACTGACCCCGGAGAGCTCAACGGTGTGGCTGACAGGAAGTTCGGCTCCGTGCACTTCGATCTTCAAACCGGTCTGGCTGGATACCGGAATCCCGACCGCGGAAGGTGCTCCCGGGAAGTACTACAACCCGGCGTCTCGCTGGTGGCGGCACGAACTGTTGCACCGCGCGATCCTGGCCGACTACCCGACGAGGATTTCGCTGCTCGCCGATCCGCGGGATGCGCTCGAGCAACGGTTGGTCGGGTGGGCGGAGCAGGCCGAGGATGCGGCTGGACGGCGGCAGCTGAGTGAACGGGCCTTCGCCGAAGCCGATGCCCTGGAGGCGTCAATGTTGGCTAAGGTCAACTCGACCGCCGTCGACCGTAGCCGCGGCCGCAGAGCGCTGTCAGCGCCCTTCCGTCGTGCCTGGCGTGGTTTCGACGAGGCGGCGCGGATGCCGAGTGCTTCGACGGGCAGTCCAGGTGGCCCGTAGCGTCACGTCGTCGATCGGCTGGTCGGAATATTCGTCGAAGACCTGCACGTCATCGAATCCCGCCGCCGCCAGCTCCGCCCGGACCGTCTCGGCCGAGTGGAAGTACTGCCGGTGACGTTCCGAGAATGGCTCACCGCGCCGCGCCTCGATCACCTCAATGGTGGTGTCGCAGCTGCGGGCGATTTGATCGACCTCGCTGGTGATGACGAACCGATTGCCCGCCGCTTCCCCGGAGACGACAGGATTGGCAGCCGTGAACCGCATCATGGTGTCGGTGTGCAGGTCGAAGATGAACCAACCGTCCGGCCTGACCCGCTCCGCGATCGCGGCGAGACTCAGACCCAAGTCCGACCGAGTCAGGTAGTTCAGCCCGTCGAAGGTGGAGATCGCCGCATCGAAGATGGTGTCGACGCCCAGTTCGGGCAGGGTCGCCGCCACCAGGGTCGCCTCCGGTCCGAGCAGTGCCTCGGCGCGTGTCAGCATCGCCGGTGAGGAGTCGACACCGACGACCCGATAGCCGTGGCTGACCAGCTCTGCGGCCAGCAGGCCGGTACCGCAGCAGACATCCAGCACAGTGTCGACCGCGGCCGAGGAGGAGCGAAACCGATCGACGATGAAATCGGCCCAACGCGGATAGCAGGGGTCCACGACTATCTCGTCGTAGACCCCTGCCAGCCGTGCGTACGGTTCAACTCTGTCGGCAGCCATCGCACCTTTCGACGTCTTGCCGCGCCTGGGCTGTCGCCATCCTCAGATCCCGAGGATCTTGGCCTTGGCCGCAGCGAACTCGTCGTCGGTCAGCACACCCTTGCTGTGCAGGTCCGCAAGGTTCTGCAGTTGCACCATGGAGTCATCCTGTGCCGGAGCCGCAGGTGCCGCTGCCGGGGCCGGGTCGGCGGGCGGGGGCGCCTGGGCGGCCGCCTGCTCCTGCGCCTTCTGGTCGTACTTGGCGGCCTGTCGATGCGCGACGCGGCCGGAGACGGCGGTAGCCGTGCCGGCGACGACCGCCGTGCGGGTGGCCATGCGAAGAAGTCCCATGTCGATTCCTTTCGGTTGCTGGTGGAGGGCTGGTTAGTTGCTGGCGAGCGGGCTGGGAGGGGTGCGGCTATGCCGTGATGACGGCTTCGGCGACATCGGCGGGGATGCGGATGTAGTCGATCACATACGCATCGGCACCCTGCATCGCGCTGACCAACTTGCCAGCCCAGACGTTCTCGAACGCGAGCAGCAGCGCGGAACTGTTCAGAGGCAGGTCATCGCTGATCTCCTCTGCGTCGTCCTGGCCGAGGGCACCCGGCTGCGCGATGTCGACGGACATGAAGCTGGGACCGCTGTCCGAGGCGAGGTCGGACATCTCGATGGATGTCACAACGCCCTCCGCATCCTTGATCACCAACAGGATGTCGATCACCCGAATCGTCCCGCTGTTGATCAGGTCGATCAGTTCCGGCGCGATTTGACCGGTGAACTGGTTACCGGGAAAGCCGATGATGTAGACATCGACGGGGCCAAGTGCCATTCATTCCTCCTCGTGTGGCTCCGGCGCCTCGAAGCTCGAATCACCGGCTACCTGATTGGTGGTCCCCACTGTAATCGCTTTCGCGTCAATCGCTCGCGACCCACATTCGCGTGGTCAGCGCTGCGCGTGGGCCAGCACCTCTGCGTTGGCCGGCAGATCCGCACTCGAGGACAGCGAGGGGTCGTGCAGGTAGGCGCGAATGACCTGGGCCAACTGGTCCGGGTGGGAGAAGTTGATCGCGTGGGCTGGGCCGTCCAGCCAGACGATGGCGACATTTCCGCGCGCCTGCACCGCGGCGGCAAGTTCATCGATCCGCTTACGTGGCGGCAGCAGCGGATCCCCAGACCCAGCGACCAGCAGGAAGGGGGTATCCAACTCCCGGACGATCTTGATCGTCGGCGACTTGGTCATCTCGCTGAAGAGCCGCAGGCCGTTTATCAGGCCGAACTTGGCGTAGTCCGGTCCAGCGACCTTGACCAACGACGGCGGCTCGCGCAGCCCGTCGATGGCCAGCTGTGCCAACCCGCGTCCGATTGGGCGGTTGTGCATTCCGCCCGCAGGCGAGACCAGGATGGCGCGCTCGACTCGGTCCGGGTGCCGTTCAGCGGCCCGGCCGATCACTGGACAGCCCATCGAATTGCCCACCAGGGTCGCCTTCTCCAGGCCGACCGAGTCAAGGAACCGGATCACCGCGTCGCCGAGTTCGATGATGCTCATCGGCCTCGCGGGACCCGGCGTCCGCCCGAAACCAGGTAGGTCGGGGACGTAGGTGTCGAATTCGTCTGTAAGCAACGCCGCGGTCGGCAGCAGGTAGGAACCCGAGATTCCGAAACCATGAATATGGACCACAGCCGGCGCCGACTGGTCGGGCCCGGCGTGACGGTAGAAAAACTCGCCTTGCTGGGCGGTGATGCGATCCTTGGCCATCCGAGCTGCTCCCTGGGTGGGGGTGTGGGTCGCGACAGTGAAGCGCCCCTGAAACTACTCGCCCGCCAGCAATGTTGAATCGGGGAGGTGTCACAATCGAAGGAATCTGCTGCCCAGGAACGGGTCGACCGACCGTCCCGGAGCGACAGCCACCGAATTGGTACCAAATGAGGAGAACCCACGCCAATGAAGAAACTTGTCGCAGTTGGAATTGCCGCCGTCGGGGTCGTGTCGCTGGCTGCCTGCAGTTCGGGGACCTCCGGATCCACGTCGAGCGCGAGCGAGGCGCGGAGTTCACTGAGCGGCGTTGCGAGTAGCGCGGCCAGTTCTGCCCAGCTCACGGTTGCCACCGCTTGCTCCAAGATCCAGACTGCGATCGACAACAAGGGCGAGAACGCCGAAGAGTTGCGCACTGAACTTGAGTCCATCAAGGCCGAGGCGCCGCCGGCTGTTCAGGCCGCGATCACGTTGGCCGTTGCCAAGTTCAGCGCCGCAGCCTCACCGTCCGCTTCGGAAGTCCGCGCCAGCGCCTCAGCTCAGGTTGCCGCCGCCGCCGCGGAGGTGTTCGCAGTGCTGGAGCCGGTCTGCCAGGCCGCAGGCGTAACCCTCACTCCCGGCGGCGCATCGGCCTCGGGCGCAGCGGAGTCGGTCGACTCGTCCGCTGGCCCAACCGACGAGGCCTCCGGGTCCGCGTCACCCTCGTCCTAGCCAGCGAGCGCGCAGGTGCGAGCCCGCAGTGCGGGTTGACGGTGGGTGGTTGGTCGAGTGGCGGTCGTCGGGCCGAGTGCGACCTAGCCCGACAACGACGTCGGGCCCAACCCGGCGACTGCCAGCCGGGCGATCCTTCGACCGACCGTGGCGGGCGGTCCGCCTGGCGCAACAGCATGGCTGACCACGAGACGCACCACGCTGTCGATCACGTCGGTGACCACCATCGGGTCGAGCCCTGGCTGTGCTCGGATCACCCACGTGGATATGAGGTCCGAGGACCGCTGCAGCAGAGGCTGACCGCGACTTGTCAGCAATGGAAGCAAGGTGTCGTCACCCGCACCTGAGGTGCTGGCCAGGATGGTCTGTAGCAACGGGTTTACTTCTGTGACCTGCAGGGTGAAGGTGACCGCCTCGAAGATTCCCTCAGACAGGTCGTCCGGGTGCCGAGCCAGCGCAGACACGACACCGGCCAGGAACAGTTCCACCTCCCGCAGCACGAGAGCCTGACCGAGCGCCTCCTTCGTCCCGAATTCGGCATGCAGCGTCTGTCGACTGACTCCCACCCGGGACGCGACGGCGCCCATCCGAACCGAGCTCCAACCGCCGGTGACAGCCTCGTCATGCGTGGCCGCCAACATGGCTTCGCGCAGGCGGAGCCTGGAGTCGGCGCGGATCTCCGCAGCGGTCGTCATCGCCCCAGTCTGCCGTGGCATCGGTTGACAGTCAAAACTGCAATGTTGCGTCTGCTTGACAAGTGCTATCAATATGTCGGAGCCTTGGCACACCTACCCTCGGAGGAACGTGTGACTTCCACCCTGCTCCGCAGCCAACGCCCTTACGACCCGGCCGATCTGTCGACCTTGGAGTTCTGGTCGGGTACGGCCGCCGACCGGGAACGCGTGTTCGCGGAGCTTCGCGCCGAACGCCCCGTGTCCTGGCACCGACCCGTGGCGAACGGCCTGTTCGTCGACCCCAACGACCAGGGTTTCTGGGCAGTCGTGCGGCACGCGGATCTGGTGGAGGTGACCAAGCGACACCAGGACTTCCTTTCCGGCGAGGGCATCGTGTTCGAGTCGATGCCACAGGAACTTCTCGACGCCGGCCAGGGTTTCATCGCCATGGATCCGCCACGACACAGCAAAGTCAGGCGACTGCTCGTCTCTGCCTTCACTCCCCGACAGATGGCGCGCATCTCCGATCGAATCGATGCCAACGCGAAGCGAATCGTGGATGACATCGCCGATCGCGGCGAGGTCGACTTCGTCGCCGAGGTATCGGCCCTGGTACCGATGGACAATATCTGCGACATGGTCGGAATCCCGGAGGAATATCGCCGCACCGTGGCGCATGAGGCACAGTTCGCCGGCGGCTGGCGGGACGAGGATCTGATGCAGGGCGCGGACCCGATGACCAGGCTGTTCGAAGCGGTCGTGACGATGCGCACGATGGCCAGTGAACTCACCGCCGCCCGGCGAGATGAGCCACAGGACGACCTACTCACCGCCCTGGTACAGGCAGAGGTCGATGGCGAGAAGCTGACCGACGACGAGATCATCTCCTTCTTCGGCCTGCTGATGATCGCCGGCAACGACACCACCCGGCAGAGCACCAGTCACGGGATGAAGGCATTGACCGACTACCCCGATCAGCGAGCGTGGCTCGCGGAGGACCTCGCCGCGCGGATGCCCGTAGCAGTCGAGGAGATCGTCCGGTGGGCGACTCCAATCATGACCTTTCGCCGCACCGCAGCCAGGGATTGTGAACTTGGCGGCCAGCTGATCACAGCCGGCGACAAAGTGGTGATGTTCTATGCCTCGGCCAACTGGGACACGGAGGTCTTCGACTCTCCGGAGGAGTTCAACCTGTCCCGCTCTCCCAACCGACATGTGTCGTTCGGAGGCGGCGGCATCCATCACTGCCTGGGCAACCAACTGGCCCGCCGTCAACTCGCGGCGATCTTCACTGAGCTACTCACCCGGCTACCCGATATCGCCGTGGTCGGCGAACCGACCTACAGTAACGGCAACTTCTTCCACGGCGTCAACAAGATGACCGCACGCTTCACACCGGAGGTTCGCACATGAGGATCGTGCACGACGAATCGAGCTGCGCGTCGCTGGGGATGTGCGAAGCCGTCGCACCGGAACTCTTCGAGATCGGCGCTGACGGCTTCCTCACCCTGCTGGACCCGACACCGCCGGAATCGAGCCGCAGCCAGGCGACCCAGGCCGCATTGGCCTGTCCGACAGGAGCCTTGCGGATCGAGGACTGACCGCCCGCGTCAGCCTACGATGACCTGCCGCTGCGCACGTAGCGACATGATCAGCGCCACGATCCAGCCGATCACGGTCCAACCGAGCAGCAGGTTCACCCAGAAAACGGACCAGTGCGGCACATCGCGAACAGCGGCGATGGCCCAGGGGAGCATGTAGCCGACAGTGAGGATGGCGACGATCACCGCGACGACCTTCGTCGTCGTCCAGGACTTGTCTACGGGTTCGACCCGAACTTGTGTCATAGCGGGATGGTACCCATTGGGCTCTGCGCTCAGACCTGAAACGGCCGGTGTGACGCGAGACACGGGGGCCTGCCCACCTAGAGTCGTGGGATGAGTTCTGACGTCATCACTCGGTTGTACACCGCCTTCCAATCGCTGGACGGCGACGCCATGGCCGCCTGCTACACCCCCGACGCCACCTTCTCCGACCCCGTCTTCACGGACCTGCACGGCTCTCAGGTGGGGAATATGTGGCGGATGCTCTGCTCCTCGGCGAAGGACTTCAGCGTCAACTTCGACTCAGTGACCGACCACTCGGCGCACTGGGTGGCGACCTATACGTTCAGCGGCACCGGCCGTCGCGTGGTCAACGACATCCAGGCCAGCTTCGTTCTCCGCGACGGCCTCATCTCCGCCCACCGCGACTCGTTCGGCCTCTGGGCCTGGTCGCGGCAGGCCCTTGGTCCCGCCGGCCTGCTGCTGGGGTGGTCGCCGATCATCAAGAACAAGATCCGCGGACAGGCGATGGCGGGCCTGCGCAAGTACGAGCAGGCGCATCCGTAGCAAGCGGCCCTCCACGAAGCGCCGAATTCAGCCACCTGCGTCTGCATTCGGCTCAAAGCGCCGAACCCGAGCGAAGCGACAGTTACGAGGACATCGACTATCACCTTCGACTTATCTGATCTGATAACATTGTTTTCGTGGAACCGCGAACTCCCCCATCGAACTCTCCCGCGGCGATGGTCGAGGTGTGGGAGTCCGCCGCCAGACTCCAGCAGTTAGTGCCCGACGCAGTCCTCGTCGGCGGATCGGCCGCTGTGCTCCACGCCAGCCATCGACTTTCGATTGACCACGATCACGTCATTGCGGAT